>CALLYA010000404.1 GCA_937875495.1 uncultured Verrucomicrobiota bacterium | reverse complement strand
CCCTCCCAATACACCTCTGCGCCCTCTGCGATCTCTGCGGGATACCTCCCCATCCGGATCCGGAGACCTTTTCGGACGACCTCCAGCTAGGTTCGCGAATAGGCCATCACATCCAACCGCTTCGGCATCAGTTCCCCAACCTCACTCGGAGGCCGTTGCTCCAGCAAACAGGCCAACACCGCGATCGGCCAGGCCGGCGCAACCACCATCACATACCCCGGCATCCCCTCACATACCCGCCCGGCTTCCATGAGAAATTCCGCACAACGCTCCCAGAGGTGATGAAAGGACTCCCCCTTCGGGCAGGTCAACCCCACGGGATTGGACCGCCAACGCTCCCATAAGGAGCCTTGACCGATCCGCTCCATCTCGTCGGTGGGGCGGCCCGACCAAATCCCGTAGTCGAGGTCGTTCAAACGCGCATCCGCATGCACCGCGACGTAATCACCTCCACCCAGGATCCGTGCGGAGGCCAGGCATGCGGCATCAGCCCCGCTGTAAACCACATCCAACGGCTTGCCCAAAAAATCGCGAGCCCGCCTGCGCACCTCCAGTTCAGCCTCCTGGGCAAGCCCACCGGCATCACCTCGCGGCAATACCCCGCGACGATCCGCAATGCTCTCCCCCCGGCATACCAAGAGCCAGCCGGGAGCCGGACACAACACCAACGGCGGTATCCCCTGTTCTTCGATCTCCACCACGTACCTCCCAAAAAAATCATAGCGCCATGCAACCAGCCCCCCATATAACCCGAACACCCTCCATCGTCCAAAAGCTCAGAGAAGACAGGTTCACTCCTTCAGGCGTCGCCCCCATGCAACGGTTGCCGATCAGTCCGATCATGGTCTGAACCGGTGTCGAAATCGAAATCGAAATCGAAATCGGGATCGATAATCCTGTGCTGTATGGAACCCGGCCCTCTCAGCACCGCAACAAGTCGGTTGCGCTACCCGGTTTCTCGTGCCCGAATCCCATCCAGCTTCCCTTCGATACCCACCCCGACCCCGAGCTTGCTTCGCCGTCGAACTATTCGGATGGCCCCGGGCCATCCACCATCGCCCGGTAATTAAACCGGTCGTTCGGAGCGACATCCCCGTTCAATGTCAGGTCACTCCATGTGCCGTCGCCCACCAGAGCGTCGGCCCACTTGAAATCGAACTGCGCAGGCAGCCCGTCCAAACCCAAAACCCCAAGCTCCAGCCCAAGCTCCAGCTCATTCCCCTTCACACGCACATCCCCATGACCCGCCTCCTCCCAGTCCCAACCGCCGCCACGATTGCGAAGCAGACGCACCCGCCCGCCCGCAGCCTCGCCACAGCAGACCCTGAAGTCGTACCCCAACCAGCCGGTCTGAGCGGAGGAGTCCATGTCCAGAAGCAGGTCTAAACCCGTGCCGTCCAGCACAAGCGCATCCTGGGTGCGGAGATAGAAGTGGAGCCGCCCCTCATCACCCAGACTTACACGCGCCTCTACCAGGTCATTGCGACCCGTGCGGTTCACATAGGTCACCTCCGGATCCCAGCCGCGATGCTCACGCCGGACCGGATCCCCGATCGTGTCCCGATACGAAGGCGTCACCTCCGCCCAGTCCGCAAACCGGCCGTCCAATTCTATCGCGCCACTCTTCACGTGCTCCAGACCGCGCGCACCCTTGTACCGCCGAATATAGGAGACGAACTGATAGTAGTAATCATCCCCATGCCCGCCCACCATCGGCTCGATGTCCCGGCTGTGCTCCTGGTCATACTGGTCCACAAACATCACCGGCAGCCGCACCCCGTTGAACTCCCGGAACCGCCCGGCAATCCACTCGTTCCACCCCGTCACAAACACAAACCGCGGATCCTCCGCCAAGGCACGCTCCCATTGCTCCGCAAAGTTCAACCCGTGCCGTACCGCCCCCGGACGGTCGTCAAACCGGCCATGATGGAAACTCCTGCCCAGCGCATTCGCCTCGCTCATCGCACCCAACCGCCCGTCCACCGCGTTCTGGCCGACACCCACCGACATCTGCTCCTTCTCCCCCGCACCGTTGTAAAAGACATGCTGCGGACTCACCTCCAGCCAACTCCATTGGTTCGGCCCGGTCGGCCCCTGGAAATAGTCCGGCTGCGGCTTTCGAAACGTGAAAAACTCATCGATGCGCGCCTGCTCCTCCTCATACCGGCCAACGCGCAACGTCCGCACCCCGGCAGCCGGGCGCCCATTCACAAACGCGCCACCATCGCCTCCCTCCGGTCCACGCGCGCTCCACCAGCCGATCCGGCCGGTCGGCTCCGACGCCTCTAAATAGTACTCCCCCGGCGCCAGCGCCGGCTCCAGACGCAAACCGAGCCAACGATTGTCCTCCACACGCTCAAATCGCTGCTCCAATAAGAGCGCACCCTCCGGCCCGCCCCGCCGCAGCCGGAGCGTCACCCCGCTCGATCGCGTCTCCCAAGTCGGGAAGCAGGCGCTGACCCCAACCAGCGGCTCGTCCGATCGAAACCGCTGACCTAAGGTCTGCCCCGCCTGCAGCAGAACCGGATCCTCCTGTGCACCCAGCTGCCGCTCCTGCCCGATTCGATCGGGATCGGCCAGGATCAGCGGCTTGCCCTCCCACTCGAACCAAAGCTCCGGATACAAACCCGGCTCATACAGGTCGCGATACAGCTCTCGTACCACCCGCGGCGGATCCCAGAAGGGACACAAAAACGCAACCTGCGGGGTGCGGTTGCCCGCCCTGCGCATCGCCGACCACTCCTCCAAAAGCGCCGTGTACCAGCGCTTGTAAGTGTATTGGTTGGTCACGTCGAAGATCACGACGTCCACACCCGCATCGCTCAGCATCTGCCCGTGCTTGCGCAAAACCGCGCGGTCGTCCGTCAGGTAATAGCCAAAGATCGACTCGCCCCAATGGTGCGGCGCATGCAACGGCCCCCAAAGCGGACTCTCCGGTTTCTGCATCGCGTCCGGGTCCTGCGCCAGGATCTTCGTCACGTCGTACGGCCCGCCGTTGATGTGCTCCCCCAGCCAAAGGAAATAGAAACATCCGACCGTCCGATCCGCCCTGGGCGGTCCCACCTCCGCCGCCGTCGGAACCACCCGGCCCAAGTCGTCGGTCGCCACCCAGGTGTCACTGAAGACATCCCACTCCGCCGCCCGCACCGAAAATGAAAACGCCACAAACAACCCAATTACACCAAAGCCTAACCTTGTCCCGATTGCCTTCACCATAGCCTCCCCGCTCGTTCCATCGTTCCCAACACTCCCACGGACCGTCCGCCTTGCATCCGATCGCTAGACCCAATCCGAAAAGACACGCTCCTTCATACGTCCCCCCCCAGGCAATGGTTGCCGATCAGTCCGATCATGGCCTGAATCGGGGTTCCGAATCGGAATCGGTCCCTGTTCCGGTTGGCACCTCGCCCGCTGAGCATCGCTCAAACCTCATTGCCGAGTTTTATCAGCACCGCAACAATACGGTTGCGCTACACGGTTTCTTGTGTCCGATCCCCCAATCCGTGTCCATTCGAACACGAGGCCGATAGCGAGAGCCCGTTCGAAAAGGTTGAAGCGGTAGCCTGCTGCTTTCCTACCATCCGGATCCAGAAGGCCTCCCGCAGAGGGCGCGGTGGCGTTTCCGACCTGGTTATGGGGGTGGGTCAGGGCCATGCCCCTGATCCCTTCCTTTTTGGAAAATTTCCTACATAGAGCCCGTCCGAAAAGGAACGTTCCTTTCTGCGCCACCTCCAGGCAATGGTTGCCGATCAGTCAGATCATTGTCGGAATCGGGATCGGAATCGAATCCTGTTCTAGTTGGCACCTGACCCTCATGGACCGCTCAAACTTCACTGCCGAGTTGTGTCAACACCGCAATAATACGGTTGCGGTACCCGGTTTCTCATATCCGAATCCCCCTCACGCGTTCTTCCGATACCGAGACCGATAGCGACCCCGACCCCGATTTTACTTCGCCAGTGACCTTTTCGGACGACCTCTAGCGACCCCGACCCCGAGCTTGCTTTTCATCTGCCTGTTCGGGCATCCGATCGACTCTCCCCCGGGCGTATCCACCACCACCGCGTGCTCGCTGCTCACCACACAATCCCGCTCGTCAAACAGATTGAAATAGTAGTGCCGTACCCCGGCTCCCAACTCCGCCACCGCACGCCCCTCAACCAGCTCGGCAGCCGCCGCCACCCATTCACTCTGCGGACCCAGCTCCGCATCCATCGTATAGTTCAGCTCCGCCCGTACCACCGGTACCTCCGCGGTATACTCAACCCATACCGATCGCCCGTCCCGCCCACTCGCAAGCAACTCAGGCAGGCGTTCTCCCCCACGCAGTAGAGAGTCCGCAAACACACGAATCTCTTCGGGATTCTCACCCGCTCCGCCATGCGCATGCGGCATCCGCAACCGCACACACAACGTGCGCGGCCCACTCGGCAGGCGGTACGACCGCTGCATCGCGTGCAAAAAATAGGCAAAATCGTTGCTGCCATTCACCCAGAGCATCGGCATCTCCGCTGCCCCCAGGTAGACCGAAGGATCCCACCACTCCATCCACCGGTCCGCCGCCGCCGGCTCCATCCGACCTAAATCAGCCGCAAAGAACGTCTCTCGATAATACCCGCACCCATAAACCGGTACCGCCAGCTTGAACCGGGAATCGATGCCCGCCGCAATGCAGGTCAGATACCCACCCCACGAAATCCCGGTGATCCCGGTCCGATCCGCATCCACCTCCGGAATCGACCGAATCAACGAGTGCGCAAGCAGCACATCGGCAACCGCATGATAGGTCCACTGATCCTCCCGCGCCCACTCGATCTGGTCAAAACCTCCCCAGCCGGCAGGCCCCCCCGACACGTTACGCACCCAACGTCCGTAATTGCCCACAGGTACCTGCCCACATGTGTCCATCGCAATCGCCGCATACCCACGGTCCACCCAAAGCCGGACCCATTCCTCGAATGCAGTCCCACCCCCGCCATGCACCAAGACCATCGCCGGCACCTTCGCCCCCGGCTCGACCTCCGGTACTCCAAGCCAGGCAAAGACCTGCGTCGCACGTCCCTGAAACGGCAACCCCTCATACGCAATCGCCGAGATCCCATCCACCTGCGGCTTGGTCAGACGCTCCCACTTCGGCACCTCAGCCAACCGCTCAAGATCCCAGACCAACTCACCGCCCAACGCCGCCGCCGGCAGCAACACCCAAAACAGCGAACACCAAGCACAGGCCCCTTTCCGGGCCGCCCTCATCATTATCTGAAGTGCTCTCTTCAAGGAATCACCCGCCCTTCTGCCCACCTACCGCCCCGCCACTAGCCTCCCCGCATTCAAACGGGCTCCCTCCCATTCATGCGAATCTCACCCGATACCGTCAAGCCGTTTGTGCGCCGCCGCCCATAGCCTGATGCCTGTGGGCATCAGGCGAGGTCGGAGGTCGGTTTCGGCCTTGCGGCCGAAAGCCTGAGGCTGACGCCTCAGGCAGGAGGTCGGAGGTCCACTGTGGATGGAGCAGTGGCAGTGTGAATGAGGACATTTGAGCCGTGGGGTTCCGGCCGGGGGCGTTTGAGCGGTGCTCAGAGGTCCAGTTGCCATACAGAACAGGATTCGATTTCGATTTCGATTTCGATTTCGATTTCGATTTCGATTTCGATTTCGAT
>CALLYA010000403.1 GCA_937875495.1 uncultured Verrucomicrobiota bacterium | reverse complement strand
GGACAACGGCAAACTCCCACCCAGCCCCCCCTCCTGGAGAGAGGCACCGGACGGACAACCGGAGGCCGCCCCAAGACAGGCTTCCCACGAAGTCTTCATGGAAGACCTCCGACAGGCACGCCCTGATCTGGTCGAGCGCCTGATCCAGCTGCACGAAAGCGACCCTGATCAGTTCAGAATCGAGGTTCGGCAGCTGATCCACACATGGCGGATCCTGGCCCTGCTGAAACAGCACGATCCGTCCGCCTACGATGCCATCCTCACCCTCTGGAAGACCGACGAGAAACAGTTCAAAGAGGAGCTCGGTAAGTGGGACCAAAAATACAGTCTCTCGAAGGAGGACTGGCGCCAGAGATTTCGGCAGGAGTCAGGACCCGGCCCGAGCGGACCCGATCGGATGCCGCCGCCCGGAACACCCGACATGCGCGGCCCCTTCAACGTTTCCCCTTGGTTTTCGAAGATTCAGGAGTTGCAACGACAGCACTTTCGCGCGGACACCGAAGAGAAAAAGGCCCAAATCGCCGAGGAGATGCAGGCCGCGCTCATCGCCGATTTCGAGTTTCGCGCCAAGGAGTATGACGAGCGTATCGCTCGCCTGGAGCGGGAACTCTCGCGCCTGAAAGAGATGGTCGCACGCAGAAACGAATACAAAGACGACATCATCAAGACTCGCCTGAAGGCGCTCATCGGCGGCCCTCCGATGCCCAACTTCGGCCCCGATGGCCCTGGAGGCGGCTTCGGCCAGGGCGGTCCTCCTGCCAAGCCTGGCGGATACGGCCCCCAAGGACCGGGGGCTCAGGACTTCCGCCCCGGCTCTCCACCCGCCGACGGCGGAAGATTCTAAACGGATCCCCGCACCTTGAACCTCCAGGCACGCAAACAAGCGATCGTCCGAAGAGGCGCACTCCTTCAGACGTAGCCCCCAGGCAATAGGGCCGATCAATCAGATCATTGTCTGAATCGAAATCGAAATCGATTCCCGCTCTGGCCTCAAACTTCTCCCCGGTTTCTCTTACTCGTACTCCTACTCGTACTCGTCCCTGTACTCTCGTACTCGTCCCCGTACTCTTCCATCCCCAGCCCAATTACCACCCCAGAATCCCTACATCCGCTCGACCGTCTCGATCCCCATCAGACGCAAGCCCTCCTTGATCGTGCGGCTGACCGCCTCACAGAGCAACAAACGACGGGCCCGGGCCTCTGGCGAAGCCTTCAGGATCATCACATTCTGATAGAGCGCATTGTAGAATTGGCAGAGCTCGAAAAGGTAGTCGGCAATCACATTCGGTCGGAAGAGCCGTCCGGCACGCTCGACAACCTCCGAAAACTGCAATAATGCCTTCGCCAGATCCAGCTCCGCCTTCTCCTCGAAGACCGACGCCTGCTCCGCTTCTTTGCGCCAATCCGCGTCGGCACCACCCTCACCGGTCTGGTGCTTCCGCCAGATGCTCCGGATGCGGGCGTAGGTATATTGCAGGTAGGGCGCCGTGTTGCCCTCCAATGAGAGCATACGGTCCCATTCGAAGGTGACCAAGGTCTGCCGGTTTTGGCTCAGGTCCGCGTACTTCACCGACCCCAGCCCAACCACCCGAGCGATCTCGCAGAGTTCATCCTCGCCGATCTCTCCGTCGGAACTGGCCTTCGCCATCACCAGTGCACGCGCCTCCGCCTCATCCAGCAACTTCTCCAACTTGATCACGTTGCCCTGACGCGTCGAGAAGGTCCCCTCTGGCAGGCGCATCAGGCCAAACCAGACATGCTCGAGCGGTACATCGAATCCGAGCATCCGTGCCACCGCGAAGATCTGGCGGAAATGAAGCTGCTGACGCTCGTCTGTCACATAGACGATCTGATCGGCCTTCAACTCCTCCACACGATAGCGAATGGTCGCAAGATCGGTCGTGGCGTAGTTGAACCCACCATCCTTCTTCTGCACAATCAACGGCGCAAGGTTCTCGTCGTCGAAAAAGACCACCGTGGCGCCTTCGCTCTCCCGGGCGATCCCCTTCTCCTTCAACAGCCCCACGACGTCCGCCAGCATGCCTCGGTACGCACTCTCGCCTCGGACCATGTCGAAGTGAATATCCAACCGGCGGTAAATCCGATCGAACTCCCGCATGCTCACCGCGACAAACTCCTCCCACAGACGGAGGTTGTCCGGATCCCCTTGCTGCAATCGTACGAGCTCCGAGCGCGCCTGATCCAAGTAGGCGTCGTCTGCCCTCGAGGCCTCGTAGGACCGCACATACACCCGCTCCAACTCCGCGACAGGATCCTCTTCGAAGGCCATGCGATCCAGGAAGTTGCGGTAGCCCAAAATCAGCAGTCCGAATTGTGTGCCCCAATCCCCTAGATGATTGTCTCCATAGACCTTATGCCCCAGCGTTGTCAGAATCCTGCGCAGCGACTCCCCGAGGTTTGTGGAGCGGAGGTGTCCGATGTGCATCGGTTTAGCGACGTTGGGACTGGAGAAATCGAGGACGACGGTCTTCGGGTCCTCGACCGGATGGAGACCGACCGAGGGCGATTCCAACAGGGCGACGACACGCTCCAACAACCACGCGCGTTTGAGGAAGAGGTTGATGAAGCCAGGCCCGGCCAGCTCGATCTTCTCCAATGCCGGATGCAGCTCACGGTCAGCGATCAAACGCTCGGCAACCACCCTGGGAGCCGTCTTCAGGCGCTTGGCCAAACCCATGGCCGCATTGCATTGGTAATCGCCGAACTCAGGCTTGTTTGTGGGACGAACCTGAAACAACGATTCCTCGATTTCAGCACCCCAAAGCCCGCGTGCATGGTCCAGGAGCCAACTCGTCAACTCTTGATCAATCGGTTTCATCCGGAAAAAACTCCGCCGCAAAGCCAACCCAAAAGGACGGTCCCCGCCTACCTAGCCCCTTCACCCTGAGGGGTCCAGCGGTCCGCATCGTTCCACAAAAACTCCAGAGCATAGTGCTGACGCGTCTCTGGATGGAAAACGTGGATGACGATATCGCCATAATCCATGATCGTCCAATGGCTGGCAGGGACCCCCTCGACGGAGCGTGGATGGAGGCCCCATTCGCGCAGCCCCTTCCCAATCCCGTCGACGATCGCCTTGATGTGCGGCTCACTGTTGCCCGTCAAGATCAGAAAATAGTCGGCAAAACCACTGATCTTGCGCAAATCCAAGACAACAGGATCCCTTGCGAGCTTGTCCTCGGCCAAGACCCAGATCTGCGGCAGAATCTCCTCGGGAGTCCGCCCCCGTTGCTCCGCACTGCTCGTCGGCTGATTCGTCATTGCTGTCCCTTCCTACTCTACCCGTAAAGCTTGTTGGCGTGGATGTACGTCGCGACCGCGTCGGGAACCAGCCATTCAATGGCACGGCCCTCGCGGAGGCGTCGGCGAATGTCGGTGCTGTTGATGTCGAGAAGGCGCACGGCGACGCGCCTGGCCTGCATTGCCCTGCAGATCTCGTCTGGAAGGTGGACCCGCTCGGGGGTGATCGCAATCCGCTCGAACCCGGGCCGTTCGACGACGACCATCCGGCAACTCCTGACCAAGGCCTCAGCTTCTCGCCATTGGTGTAATTCCGGGAGATTGTCCGCCCCGAGAATCCAGTAGAGCTCCGCATCGGGATACTGCCTTCGATACCAGCGCACCGTGTCGATGGTGTAGCTCGGACCAGGGCGGTCGATTTCCACACGGGAGACCGAGAATGCCTCCTGGCCGGATATCGCCAGGCGTACCATTTCCAGGCGTTGTTCCGCAGAAGCGAGCCGGTCCAGACGATCCAACTTATGAGGCGGTTGCGCGGAGACTACGAATTCCACGCGGTCGAGCGACAGTTGCTCCAAGACGTCTCGAGCCTGTACCAGGTGCGCGATATGAACGGGATTAAAGGAACCACCAAAGAGGCCGATTCGCATAACGAGATCTTGGGGTGCACCTCTTCCGTAGCGAAAGAGTGAAGCTGTTCGGGTCACGTGTCGCACACCGTCCACGCCCCCGAAAGGTCTCCGGAATGGTGGGGAGAGCAGGATTCGAACCTGCGAAGGCTGAGCCAACGGATTTACAGTCCGTCCCGTTTGACCGCTTCGGTATCTCCCCTTCGGCGATTGTTCAGATGCCGTTCCATCCGGTCTTGGAGCGGGCGATGGGAATCGAACCCACGTGACCAGCTTGGAAGGCTGGGGCATTACCATTATGCTACGCCCGCATGCTGGAGTGAATCTCCATCACCCGAAGACGTGTTCTCCTTTAGCGAATTTGAAGGCTGGAGTCAAATCTTTCGGGTATGTTTTCTACGGATCTCAACCATAATCATCCTCTATGAGCGAAACCAATCCTACTCTCGGAACCCTGTTTGTTGTGAGTACTCCAATCGGCAATCTCGCCGATCTCTCGCAGCGTGCGCTGGAGACCTTACGCTCGGTCGACCTCATCGCGGCCGAGGACACACGGGTCACCCGCCGGCTGTTGACCCGCCACGATGTCCATACGCGCCTGACCAGTTTTCACGACCACAATTCCCGCAGAAAGATCCCGATGCTCGTGGTGCAACTGGAGGCAGGACTCAATATCGCCCTGGTCTCCGACGCCGGCACCCCGCTGATCAGCGATCCCGGCCTACCCCTCTTTCGCGCCGTCCTGGACCGC
>CALLYA010000402.1 GCA_937875495.1 uncultured Verrucomicrobiota bacterium | reverse complement strand
CCATGTTCTACAATACCAGGATCGGTGCAAGGCTTGGCGACCTGTTCATGTCCATATTCTACACCTGCCAGCTCAACAAAATCAATCCCCTCCACCAGATGAACACGGTCTGCGACCACCATGCCGAGGTGGTGGACAACCCAGAGACAGTGGCTCTCCTGGAACTACCAGCAGGGTGTCTGGGCGATCTCGTGAGTCGGCCCCACCTCCGGGCTATCTGGTTCCTCAGGCCGTCCCTCAGTGGCGTCCAGATCTCCGTTGATCCTCAGCCCATCATTCATAGCCCCAAAAGGGATCTTCAGGACGAAGGCACGCAGGCTTGCAGAAAGGACACGATCGATCGCGAGCAAATCGAGGAATTTTTTGTCCTTAAATGGGTGCAAGATGATCAAAATCTGATCCTTCTCGGGTCCCAACGGTATCGGTAAAACCATGATCGCACAAAACCTCGCCCATGAAGCCGTGCTGCGAGGCTTTACCGTTCGTTTTACATCAGCCAGTAATATGCTCAATGAACTGGTAGCACTCGATGGCCCCGGAAGCCTCCGGCGACGGTTGTCACAATATTGCAAACCTCAACTATTATGTATCGATGAGGTCGGCTATCTTTCCTATGACAATCGTCATGCCGATCTCATTTTTGAAGTGATATCCCAGCGTTACGGTAAATGTTCCATTCTGATCACAACCAACAAAACATTCCAGCAATGGAATGAGGTGTTCCCCAGTGCCGCATGTCTTGTCACTTTGGTAGACCGGCTGGTTCACCACGCCGAAATAGCCAAGATCGATGGGCCGTCATATCGCCGCAAAGAGGCCGAAGAACAGGCTGCTCGCAAGGCGCAGGAACGATCCGGTAGACGGCGAAAACGGAAAGCCTCCGAGCCCTTGAATGAGTCATCAACCCCGTAATGCGTATGAGTGAGGTTCAAAAAAATGCTCAGTGAATCCAATTCAAATGAACTTCCGGTCTGTCGCGCCAGTGATTTGGATCAAGGCGAGGACCATCAACAATGGTTGATTCGTTCCATTTGGGGACGCACTTCGGTTGGCATTCTGGGAGGAAGCCCCAAGTGCTGCAAAACCTTCCTGGGATTGGAATTGGCGGTCAGTGTCGCCTCTGCGACTCCCTGCCTTCAACGATTTGAAGTGGAAGTTCCAGGACAAGTCCTTGCCTATCTGGCCGAGGACGCATTGCCTGAGCTGCGAGAGCGGGTTTAGGGAATAAGTAAATATCACAAAATAACGATGGAAGCTCTGCCGCTATATCTGATCACCGCTTCCATTTTGCGCTTAGACCACCCCCTTGACCAGCAACGACTCGCGGCTACCCTGCAACGAATTCGCCCGCGCCTGTTGCTCCTTGATCCTTTGGTCCGCTTACACCGGCTCAACGAGAACCGTGCATCGGATATCTCCTGGATCTTGGGTTATCTGTGGGAACTTCAGCGCAGCTTCGACCTCGCGTTTATCCTGGTTCATCATGTCGGTAAACGCGCCAGGGCGGACTTGGGTCAGGCCTTACGTGGATCCACCGACTTGCACGCATTCGGCGACAGCAATGCCTATCTTCAGCGTCGGGAGCAAAACCTTGTGCTTTCGGTCGAGCACCGTTTGGCACCAGCCTGTGATCCCATAGCTCTGAAACTAATCTCAGATCCAACTGGACAGGCACACCTGGAAATTACTTCGTTTACGACCTCTCATTCAGGAAATGGCAATAGTCTTCCCAACGCTGTTCTGGCCCAACTCAAAAAGGATCAGAGGCCGCTGGGCCGAGGTGTCCTGCGCCAGAGGCTCAAGGTCAACAACCAGCGCTTAGAAGAAACCCTGCAAGAACTTCAAGACCAGAGGCGTATCCACCGCGTTGCCGATGGTTGGGCGCTTGTACCGCCAAAGCAAGCAAACCAACCAATCAACATAGGATCGCCGTGCGAATATGACCAACCAACCCTTTTTACCCTGTCTGGCAAAACGGAGTCGGGCTCTGGAGGAGTCCAACCCCCCAATGGATAGCCGGGACGACGGTGCGCTTGAGGCGCACACACAGCCCCAGGTCAGAGACCTCCTCTGCCTGGGGCATTTTCCTTCCTGCCGCCTATGTGCACCAGAGTCCTATGCCTCAAAAAACTCCACATCTTCCACTCGTTCCGTTCTCAACCCCATGCGCACACTCAGAACTGAACGAATCCCTCCTCCCGAATATCGCCATTTTCCCGCGCTTTTATACAGCCGCTAACATATGCGGCTATCATCCACTCATCATATCAATGGCCAACACGAAGGAAGTTCTTTATGTGGTCAACCGTCCAGGGAATATTGCGAGCCACCAAGATTGTGCCCCCTGGATCAAAAAACGGTGAATCTTCTCCTGCCCTATACACAGCGAATTTGCCTTCGAGGGGATACCGATTTTTCACTTACTGGGGAATTGGATG
>CALLYA010000401.1 GCA_937875495.1 uncultured Verrucomicrobiota bacterium | reverse complement strand
TTCAAGCGATGACACCCAAAGTAACCCCTGGGAGGAAAGAAGCAAGCGAGGCGGCTGATTTTCCCTGAAAAACCTACTTCAGCCCCACCCAAACCTCCTCACTCCTTGCGCAGCGCGTCCAGCAAACCGCCCCGAAGGCTGATCCGGATGGCCAGCATAGTCCATGCCCAGCCATTCACAAACACCAGCGCCAACGCTATTAGTAGCGTTGGCCACGGCAGGGGACGCGGGGATTGCATCAAACCGGGTAGAACCGCCGCCGCCGCCGCAACGATGCCGAGACCGAGTCCGAGGAAGAGCAGGATCATGTGCTCACCCAAGACCATCCGCTTCAACGCCCCGCGTGTGAAGCCCACCGCCTGCATCAGCGCCAGCTCCGAGCGCCGCTCCAGTAAATTGCGAAGCACGACACAGCCCAGGCCGAAACTGCCGAGAATGACCCCTAAACCGCTCAGCACCTGGAATACCGATAGGTATGTGTTCTGGACCGCATTGAAGGTCGCCAGACGACGGACCGTGCTCTCAATGGAAACGCCGTACGGCTCCAATCCGAACTCCAGCGCCTGCTGAACCGCGTCAGGGGAGTCGGCGTTGGGTGTATCCACCAGGATCCAGCGATACCCCGATGCCGACGGAAAACGCTCGGTCAATCGGCGCTCACTAATGAGGATGTTACCCTGCAGTAAGGAGTTCGCGAGCGCGCCGACCAACGCAATCCGAAAGCGCTGCCCCTGTTCATCAATATAGGTCAACCGCGCACCGGGTGTCTTTCCCAAAGACCATAGCAGCGTGTTGTAGTCGACCACCGCTGGGATCGCACCGTCGGCGAGCTCCAGATCGAGCATCGTCCAGGGTGAAACACCGGTGTCCTCGGCCTCTTCCGTGATCTGCACGAAGCTGAAACGCCCCTCCAGGCTCCTGGGCTGCACCCCAAGCAGCCGCGGCTGTTCCGCCTTGTTCAGATTCAAACAGCTCGCATCATCCCCCGGCTGCACCCGGATCTGGCAGACATCAATGCCGGCCAGCGCCTGAGAATCGAGGCCCAGGAATTCCTGCTCCTTCGGTTGGGCCAAATCCCGGTAGATCGGTTGCGTCAGCTCCAAAAAGAGGTCGTACCCACCCGTGCCCGCATCCCTCCGCCCTGCATCCTGCCGCGCATCCAAGCGATAGGCCTCAACCCCAATCACCATGAAGGTGCCCGCGGCCAACAATACGATGGTCGCCAGACTGCGTCCGCGCCGACGCGCGAGATTGCGAAGCATGACCCCCCAAAGGCTAGGGGCGCCGCCATCCTTCTTCCCGGCAACCACCTTGAGAAGCCCACCAAGCCACAAGACGCCGCATAACAACAGGAGCGCGCCCGAAGCAAAAAAGACCGCACCACTGGAAGAGCCTCCCGCTAGTACCCCCCCGGCAAAGCAGACGATAGCAGCCAAAGCCACCAGACCTCCAAACACGATTGTGGGCCACCGCCTCCGGCTCAGCCGGCCCCCCGCCGCATCCGCATCGCTCGCCTGCGTGGTCAGAATCGAGCGAACCGTATACTTGGCCTTCCCCCGAATCGTCAGGACAATCGCCAGCAGTCCAGCCACAAATCCCGCCACTGCCCCTCCCACATACGCCGATCGGGTTCCATGGAAAAAGATCGTCGTCGTTCCAATCAGATCCCGCCAAACCGTGCCGAGTCCCCAAAGGACCGCCCACGTATACCCGACCGCGACCAGCGCTCCCAAAACCGATCCAAACAGCGAGAGCACAATGCCCTCACGCAAAAACAGCCGGATCACACGCCCGGGTGTGAAGCCGATCGCCAAGAGAGTGCCGACTTGCACGGACCGACGGTCGACGGAGAAAATGTAGAGCAAGGCACTCAAGAGGAGCGCGGCAGCCACCAGAAAGATGCTGAAACTGAGAAACAGCGAACTGAAACTCATAGATTGCCGGCCCGCCCGCATCGCCTGGGCGCGTAGCGGTACAACCTGCAACCCAAACTCCTCAGGCGCGAGATTGCGCTTCAACACACCAGCCAGGTCCAAACCCTCTCCCTGGTCCGCCGAAAACCGAATCGCCGAAAACCGAATCGCCGTGACCTCGCCAAACCGGTTGCCCCAGATTTCACGCCCCTGCTCAAGGCTGATGAATGCCTTCGGAGTCCCCCTGAACTCCTCCCAGTACTCCTCGTCGACAGGACGGATCCGATCCAGATCCAACGGGAAGCCAGGCTCCCAATCCCGGCAGGTCGCCGAATCGGTCAGTCCCGGGAAATCCGGTAGGAGCGAGGGGTCCGCCCATGCGCCCGGACCCGCGGGCAGAATGGCAGCGATCGTGAGTGCGGCCACACGTTCATCAAAGGACCGCCGGGCACCCATCACGTAATAGGTCATCTCAATGCGATCGCCGATCGCGGCGTCGAGGTCCTCGGCAAGCCATTCCGTGATGACGATCCTGCCTGGACCGGTTTGCTCGGGAGTCAGGCCGGTCCATTCCGCTAATTTCCGGGCGGGGATCGCAGAGACCACGGAGTACGGCGTGGTATGAGACCCAAACCGCAGGCCGTTGGCCAGATAGGTCAGGACCGGATACCCGTCTGCGGAAGGGGCTATCCCGTCCGCCGCCAGCTCCACCGCGGGATCGAGGAAGACGCGGGGAGAGCGGATCTCCAGCTGCCCGATCTCAGGTAACGCCAGGATCTCCAGCTCCGCATCCCGGACCTCCCACGCGTTGAGAAGTGCCGTGCGCACCCTGTCTGTGCTCAAGCTGAAAGCCTCATCGCCTCGAGCCCGCACCGGCCCGTTCGCACTCCCGATCAGAAAGAGGTTGCATCGCCCTGGACGCTCGATCTGCTCGGCCAATTCAGGCAAGGAAACAAATGCGTTCAATGGCGCGACCTGGTTCGCCTGCATATGGAACCGGCCGAAGTGCTCGTCCGGGTATACCCCGCCGTACTGCAAGCGCCAGGCGATGATCGTGTCCTCATCGCTCGACAACGGCGCGTCCATCGGGATCGAGCCCGCCTTACCCAACCGGATCAACAGCTGATCGCCCGGCTGCATGGGAAGGGTTGCAGCCAGGGCTGCACTGAAGAAGACCTTCCCCGAAGCCCCCCCCTCGGCTCCAGTCCATGGATTCGGCGCAAGCGCGTGAAAACGGGAGTCCACCCCCAGGACTTGGACTCCGCTCACCCGTCGCCCGGCACCCGGCGCGCCGACACTGCCCCTGGTCACGAGCACTGGGGCGACCACCGCGCTTTCACCCAACTCTGCGCCCATGCCGTCGGCAAGCGCAATCCGCGCAAACCGGTCTCCAGTCGTCACGGCAAACTCGGTCAGCCCTGTGCGCAACGCAGCCAAACGCAAAAGGCTGTACCGCACTGAATCCCCGACCAACAGGGACCCCGTCAGAATCATCGAGCCAACAGCCAGCCCAAGGACAACCCCGACGTTGGTGCGCCAATAATGCCGCAAACTCCGAATCGCCAATCTCCATGCACTCATCATTATTGGGAACCTTGATCCATTCTATTCACGCTCCAGGCGCTTGTGCTGAAGTACATGCACCGATCCAACGGCCAAGGCCAGCTCCCGCGAGTGCGTCACTACCACGAGGGTGACTCCACGCTCTTCGTTCAGCTGGATCAACAGAGATCCAATCGCACGCGCGTTCTCCTCGTCCAGAGCACCAGTCGGCTCATCGGCCAACAGCAGTACCGGATCGTTGATCAGGGCACGCACGACGGCGACCCGCTGGCACTCCCCGCCGGAGAGCTGGCCGGGGAAATGCCCCATGTGATCGGATAGGCCGACCCGTGCAAGCAGGGCCTCGGCCTTTTGAACCACAGCCCTGTCGCTGCGCCCAAAAGCAAGGGTCGGTAACAGGACGTTCTCCAATACGCTGCACTGCGGCAGCAGATGATGCTGCTGAAATACAAATCCGATCTTCTTGTTGCGCACCCTGGCCAACGCACGCTCCTTCAGTCCGCCCAGGTCCTGGCCTTCAAACCAGATCGATCCCGCCGTCGGCCGATCCAAGCTGCCCATCAGGTTCAATAGCGTGCTCTTGCCACAGCCGGAAGGACCCAGAATCGCAATCCGTTCGCCGCGCTCCAACCGCAGATCGATCCCCTTGAGAATGCAAACCTCCCCCCCACCCGACGTCTGGGCAGGAAAGCTCTTGCCCACGCCATGGAGTTGCATCAGGGTTGAGTCACCCTCCGGTTGCAGTCTCCGCGTTTCACTCTGCTCCGTCGCCTGATCAACCAAAACATCACCCCCAATACTGTCGGCCGTCCATGGATCGACAAGCCCTCAACGCCTCACGCTTCGTTGCCGGCGAGCGCGATTGCCTTCGTATACCCTTCCAGCACACGATCGGCCATGGCGGCAACCGAAAAATGATTTTCAACCGCCGTCCTGCCGGCGCGGCCCAGCGCCTCGATTTCTTCCGGCTGCCGGAGCAACTCCGTCCAAGCGTCAGCCAGGGCTTCGGCGGAATTCGGCTCATAGAGCCGTCCACCGCCGGTCCCAGCAATGATCTCCGGGAAGGCGGCATGCCTCGGCTGCACCACCGGCACCCCACTGGCCATCGCCTCCAACAGGTAGAGCCCAAAGGCTTCACCGTAAATCGCGGGTACCGACAGGAGCGTCAATCCCTGAAGGAAGGCCTGCTTCTCCTCCCGCTCGAGGTTTGGCCGAAAGAGGACCTCGCCGGAATATCCCGCATCCTTGATGCGCTGCTCCAGCTTCGCAACAAATGAGACGTCACCCGACATCCGCCCACCAGCGACATGCAGCCGCAATCCCGGGACCCGGTTCTCACGCCGGATCATGAGGTAGGCGTCAACAAGGACCTCCAACCCCTTCTCTGGGCTCATTCGTGCAAGATAACCAACCACAGGCGGACTCGGCAGGGCGGCTCGCATGCTGAACCCGGCAAGATCAATGCCGTTCTCCACAACCTGAAAGCGAGCATCCTCCAGTTTCAGACGCTCTTGCATGACACTGCCGTAAAAGCGGCTGACCGGTACGAATAGATCCACATGGACCGCCTGCGCCCTGAGTTCAGCCCACGCCTGATCCGCATACGGTTGGGGCAGACTGTCCAGGAACGTATCCTCCCCCTGTAAGGTGCAGACCACGGCACACCCAAGCCGCTTTTTGAGCGCACCGGCCAATCCGATGAGCAGTCCGTTCGACAGGCATACCACATCCGGACGCGGCTGCGACTCGAGCCAGGAAATGAGTTTGTCGATCTCCTTGACCTGGTTCCCCTCCTGCCCCCGAAGCATCGAAAGGGTCAGCTCGCCGAGGTCGCGCGGACTGGTCATTTGCCCGCCGCGACTGGCCATACGCAACAGGGAGGGCCGGTCCAATAGCCGGTCCAACCAGCCAGGGGTATGTCGAAACCATCGGAATTTCTGCTGTAAATAGACATTGATGCCGCCGAAAAAGATCGGGGTATCGCTCGGGTCGCCCTGTTCCGTGAAGAGCGGCAAATAGAGCGGCACCAGAGCCGTATCGTGTCCACGCCGCTTGAGCTCGCGCACCAACGCGACATCGCGAATGCAACTGCCACAGACCATGCCTCCGGTCCCGGGCAGAATGTGAACGATGTTCAAATTCCCGCTGGCCATCATGCCTCCTCACTGGTTCGGCCTATCCATAGAAGCCTACGGTGGATTCGCCCGCCCTCACGCCAGGTGCGACGAGGAGCCTCATTTTGAAGCTGTATCGGGATCGCCGAATGCATAAACCGCTCCGTCTTCACACCCGATGATCAGCAGTCCCTCCCCGAAGGAGGCGGCACCAGCAATCGCACGCCCGGTTTCGTATTGCCAAGCAAGCGATCCGGTTTCCAGGTCCAATACATATAAGAACCCATCATCCGCGCCTACCGCAACACGATCGCCGACAATGATCGGCGAACCATCGACACTCCGACGCGCCTGAAAGGTCCATGCCTGCTTGCCGTCTGCCTTGCGGATGGCATGTACGCGCTTGTCACGTCCTCCAATCACAACAAACTTTTTACCCACCGCCGGTGTGGAGAAATAGGGAAACTCGCGATCCTTGTACTCCCAAACAATGACGCCCTTCTCGAGATCGATCGCCTGGACACGCTCGCCATAGTGCCCGACATAGCCGGTACTTCCATCAATGGCAACCGAGCCGGGGACGTAGGAACCGACCTCGATCTTCAATACCTCAAGCCCCGTTTCCGCACTGATCACATGCAGGAGCCCGTCGCACCCGCCGAATACAACCCGATTTCCGGATACGGAAGGCGCGCCGTTGATGAAATTCTCCGTCTCAAACTTCCATCTCAATTTCCCATCCGCCGCATCGACGCAGTACAGGTAATAATCATAACTGCCAAAGACCAGATGCGGCTTCTGCTCCGCGCCGAGCCGCACCAGGTTCGCTGCCCCCAAAATCTGATCTTCCGCAGAGAAGGTCCATACCTTTTCGCCGCTCTTGAGGTCCAATGCATACATCGTGCCGTTGGCCGTGCCGATGTACACCCGGCCGTCGACAACAAGCGGGGATGCCTCGATCTCGCCGTCGGCGGTAAAGCTCCAGACTGGCTTCCCATCCTTGAGAGAGAGCGCGTATACTTTTTCATCGCCGGAACCAAACAGCGCCAGACCGTCCACAATCGCCACACTCGAACGTACCGCACCCTCGGTTTCAAAGCGCCAACGCAGATGCGGCTGATCCGAAAGCTTGCCCTCGACACATCCCCGCAAGTCCGTGCTCCCTCGATACATCGGCCACGCCTCACCCCCGTTCACCACACCTTGTATAAGGAGTAGGAAGCCGAAGCCCAAACCCAAGATCCTTGGTCGCATCACGATTCCTTCCACGCTTGATCCGCCTTCAACCAATCCAACATCCAACCTTCAAAATGTCCTTCCGCCCCATCCCGACCTCACTTCAACCGACGGGAAGCGGATGAACCCAGAACACCACAGCCCCCCCCACAAGAGGTCGTACGAAAAGGTGCATTCCTTCTTGCGCCTCCTCCAGAAAATTGTAGCCGATCAGTTCGATCATTGGCTGAATCGGGGTCGGGGTCGGAATCGATTTCTGTGCCGGTTGGCACCTGGCCATCATGGACCGCTCTAACTGTGCTGCCGAGTTGTGTCAGCACCTGACACGGTTTTGTTACCCGGTTTCTCATGTCCGAATCCCATCACGCGTCCATTCGATACCGAGACCGAT
>CALLYA010000400.1 GCA_937875495.1 uncultured Verrucomicrobiota bacterium | reverse complement strand
CCAGATCGAGACGGTCTGGCAATCTTCAGGCCGGACCCCAGAGGGCCTCACTACTGCCGAGGGCGACGGTCACGGTCTTGCCGTTGCCGCGCAGGGCGACGATTCCGCCGACGGGGACGCCGAGTTGGGCGAGGGGGGTATTGCCGTGATCGGAGTCGACATGAAACCGGTCGACGAGGTTTTTTTCGCGGCCGGGGGTATGGCAGTGGGGGCAGATGTCCTTTTCCACGCCGATTCGTGCCAGTGGTTGATGGATGGTTTCTTCGGCCCCGCATTCGGCGCAATGCAATGAGATCAACCACTCGAATGGCAGGACGATTTCGGGGTCGGTCCCGAGCTTGGCGGCTGCGAGGCTCGGGTGTGTGGCGAGGGTTGCCCCGGTGAGTTCGCGGTCGGGATCGGGCACCCAGATGGGAGGCGTGGGGGAATCATGGGCCAAGCACTCGGGGTCTTCGGGGAGGTCCATGACCTGTAACGCGTACGATTCAAGGCTCACAAAGAGGCGCTGGCCCGGTTTGAGGCCGGGCTTATCGGCGAGCCGTTCGGAGTGGTGCAGGCCGTACAGGGTTTCATTGACCATCAGAGTAGCGATCAAGCCGGCGATGGTAGCTGTGGTTGGTGTATGCCGTTCGGGTGCTGCGTTACGCAGGCCGCCGCAGGAGTAGCGCTGCATTTCGTGCTTCCACGCGCCGGCGGTCATCAGGCACTCGAAGCAGGCGCCCATCCCTGGCACGAAGAGGGCTACCTCACCGCTAACGTCACCGATGCCGCCGTGGACGAAGGGGATGCCGGCCCGTTGGCATGCGCGGTTGACGATCAGCCGTGCATGCATGTTGTCGAGGCATCCGAGGACGCAATCACAGCCGTGAAACGCGCCTTCTCCGAGATCGAACTCGACATCTCCGTGGAATCCCTGGATCTGAATGTCGGGATTGAGTTCACGAGCGCGTTCGACTGCGGCATCGACTTTCCTGCGTCCGATATCGGTTTCACGGAACAGGACCGATCGGGAGAGATTCGAGGTCTCGATCGTATCGAAATCGACCACGAGGAGGTGTCCTACTCCGACCAACGCGAGGAGTTTGATGGCCTCGTTGCCGAGTGCGCCCGCACCGATGACCATGACGTGGGCACGGTCGAGGCGATCTTGGTCCCACCACTGGATGCGTTTCTGGCGATCGTAGCGGTCCTCGGCATGTTGAAACCCTGATAGATCAAAAGTGGAATGGGTCATGAGAATCGTTTACCGCTCTGGGTTCGACTGAGAGCGCTTGAGATCGTAGGCCTTTCTGCGGTCCGGATCGAGGAGGGTGTCGCGGGCGGAATTCAGCCGGGTCATGAGCTTTTCGGCTTCGTCGCGCCGTTCCACCGGCTGTCGATCCGGGTGAAACTTCATGGCCAGGGCTTGATAGGCTTTTCGGATGACCTCGACCGATGCGCGCGGGGAGACTTCGAGGAGATCATACAGGTCATTGACATCATGCCAGTGAAACCGGCTGATATCGGCCCAGGCGGTTGGCTCCGGACGCTCTTCCGACCGGTCGATCCAGTGAATGGATGGGTCGTTACCCGGCTTCGGAGACTCGGCGGGGTACGAAGATTGATCGCGGTGGCTGTCGGGGTGCTGTTGGGAAGAAGGACGCTCGGTCACGGTCGACTCTTGTTCAGGACTTGGGCGGTTGTGAATAGGGCACGATGGTCTTCTGGCGGTTGCACGATGCGCACGCACCCGCGTTCTGATCCTGCAGGAATTGCCAGGTTTGCGCGTGGTACGCAGTTGTGCAGTGGGTGCAGATGAAGACCTCTTCGCCTTCATCGATCAACGTGCCGGTCACGGGGTCCACATTGCCGATGACGTTCGGCCATCTCTCGGGTGGGACCGGACTCGATGGGCTCTGTTTTCCGCTGGAAACGGCGGTTTGCTGTGGATCGACCGATTTCCACGCGATCTCTTCCGGCAGCGGCGTATTGATCTCGAACCGTGGCACGGAGCGTGCGGGCCCTTGGGTCCTGGATGCACGGGATGCGGGCAGGTCCTCATGCCTAAGGATCCAGGTTGCGGCAGGGTCTTCCGAGACATCCGGCTGGGCGGGCGCGATTTCTTCACCGACCAGGGTGGCGTTACCCATTTCCGCAAAGCATCGGCCACAGCGGGCAAACCGGGGGTCGAGCCCCTCCTTGAGTCGATTGCGACGTTCACACCGTGGACATTCATAGATCATGAGGCGGACCATACCATCCGGTACGGGCGGCTGATCTGAATCCTCCGTGCCCTTCGTCCCGGGTACGCCTGCTTCCTTTCGGCGAAACGGTTCCCAAAGGAGCACGATCCCTGCGGAGGTCAGCGCGAGACCGGTCAGCAATGCTAAGAATATATTCATGGAAGGAGCAATGGGGTTATGGGCGCCGCTGTTTCAGCATCCATTCGTAAAATTCCGGGTTGTTGTATGTTGCAGTCCAGGAATCGTGACCGGCCTCCGGGTACAAGGTCAACTGAACGTCGGCCTCCACGGATTTGAGGGCATCATACATATCTTTAGAAAGCTGTGGATCGACAACGGTATCTTTTTCTCCGTGAAAAATCCAGACGGGGGTATTGCGCAAATGTTGCTTGGCCCGGAACGGCTGCCCTCCGCCGCAGATCGGTGCGATTGCGGCAAAGAGTTCAGGGTGTGCGGTTGCCAGCGCCCATGTGCCGAATCCGCCCATGCTGAGACCGGTCAAATAGATGCGCTTGGGATCGACCCGATATTCCTGCTGCATCTCGAGGATGAGCTCGTAGAGCGCGGCCTGTGTGGATGCATGATCCCACCAGATCCCATCTGGGCATTGGGGCGAGACGGCGATGAAGGGAAACTCCTTGCCCTCAGCGATCAGTTTGGGGATCCCGTGGATCTTGACCTTCTCCAGATCGGTCCCGCGCTCACCAGCGCCGTGGAGGAAGAGGACCAGCGGCCAGGACTTGGCAGGCGCTTCGGCATAACCCTCCGGCAGGTAGAGTAGGTAGTTCAAGGAGACGGTCTGGGTGATGATCTTTTCGAAATGCCTGGCTGATTGCCTTTCGTCTTCGGCGCGAACAAGTGTGGTGGCGATGAGAAGCAACATGACTGCACCGAGGATCGGGGCTTGAGCGAAGGATGTGTTCATAGCAATCGAACTCCCTAAGAAAATGAGGACTACTGAAAACCAAGCTCATACAGGATAAGCGGTCGCCCTGGCAAGGGTAAGTGAGGCGGTTAAATCCGCAGATGACCGAAGATGGAGAAGAGCGAAATCGAAATCGAAATCGAAATCGGGGTCGGGGTCGGAATCGGAATCGGAATCGGAATCGGAATCGAGGGAAAGCGGCCCCCCGACCTCTTCCCTGGTGGGGGGGGATTTTGACAACAAAAGGAGTCAATGGTAGTCTGCCCGACAAATTGGGACAAGATGAATTCCTGAAAGTCTGCGAAATCGGCGCAGTGCTTTCAAACTCGGAGGACCCCACAATGATTACGGTAACGGAACCGGCCGCCAAACAGATCCTGAGCATGTTCAAAGAAGAGGACACGGGCAAGGGATTGCGGCTTTTTGTCGAGAGCGGCGGCTGCTCCGGACTTCAATATGGCCTTGCCTTGGATCAGTCCAATGATGGCGACGAGGTTGACGAGCAGCACGGCTTGAAGGTCTTGGTCGACAAGCAGAGCCTCGACTTCGTCGATGGTGCAACCATTGATTTCGCGGACGGTCCGGAAGGCACCGGATTCATTATCAACAATCCCAACGCGCCCTCCTCCTGTGGCTGTGGTGATGGCGGTTGTGGTGATGGCGGCTGTGGAACCGGCGGAGGCGGCTGCTGCTAATCGACCGGTCTGCTCGGATCCATGCCGAGCGATCACTGACCGAACGAAGATCGCGCATCGGGAAACGTCCTGGTGCGCGGTCTTTTTTTGTCTGTCGGGAGACCGTCTGAAAAGGTCATTGGGGCACAGCTGAAGGCACTGCGGCTCCGGATGGGGAGGACTCGCGCAGAGGCGCAGAGGCGCAGAGGGGGGAATAGGGGGATTTGCTTGCGGGGTTGAGGTGATTCCGGCGTCCTTTCGATACCGAGCCCGATCTTGCTTTGCCATTGACCTTTTCGGACATCCTCAAGCGGGCCCAGAAACGTACACGTACCCAGCGAAGCGGTACACGTTCACGTACACGAGGATGCGGCGAGTACGAGTAGGAGT
>CALLYA010000399.1 GCA_937875495.1 uncultured Verrucomicrobiota bacterium | reverse complement strand
TGAGAAACCGGGTACCGCAACCGTATTGTTGCGGTGCTGACACAACTCGGCAGCGAAGTTTGAGCGGTCCATGAGGGCCAGGTGCCAACCAGAACGGGAATCGATTCCGATCCCGATTTCGAGCCCGATTTCGATTTCGACAGATCGGACAGATCGGACAGATCGGACAGATCGGACAGATCGGCAACCATTGCCTGGAGGCGACGCATGAAGGAGCGCGTCTTTTCGGACGGGCTCTTGCCAGACCCTCTCGGTCTGTTGGAGTTGGAGAATCGGGGTCGGTATCGGCGGAAAGCGCACCTCCAATGGAAGCCCATATCACAATGATCGTGAATCTTCCACCGCGAACAGGTGGTTCGCCTCTGTCTTAATTAGGGTCCATGCGGGTGGAATCCAGATAGTACTGCTGTATTCACGGACGATCAGTGGGCCGTGCAGGGGGGTATCCACGGTGAGCTGATCGCGATCGAAGCAGGGCGTGGGCAGGAAGCGGCCGTGCCGAAAGACGTTTGTTCGGTTCGGACCGGGGGCTGGTGCGGGGGGCTCGATCGGGGTTGTCGAGGGTTCTCCCGTGGAATCGGGACCGGATGCAATCACGTGCAGGTAGATGAGTTGGATCGGCTGTTCCGGAGCGGACCACCCGAAACGCCGCTGATGGGTCTGGTGAAACTCCTGGATGAATCGTGGCGAATAGGGGATTTCGAGTTCGTATGCCTGTCCTCGGTAGCGGATACCGAGGATGCCCTCCATGTGAACGTCAGCGGCGGGGATGCCGGCCTCGATCGCCTCGGCACGGGCCTGCTCCCAGAAGTGGGCGTGCTGGGCTTCAAGCTTGGGGAACCGCCCGTCTCTGCTCTCTTCGAGGAGGCTGTGAGTCCATACCCGGCTCCGTTTGCAGAGCGCCATACCGAGGGCGGAAAAAAGGCCGGGGTGCGGCGGGAACCAGACGCGGGGCATTTCGAGTGCCTCGGCCAGCTCACAGGCGTGAAGGCCGCCTGCACCGCCGAATGCGCAGAGGGTGAAGGCGCGAGGGGAGAACCCGCGTTCTACGCTGATCTTGCGGATGGCGCCGATCATGGTCTGATTGGCGAGCATCAGGGTGCCTTCGGCGAGCTCGAGCGCGCTGAGACGGCTGGCGGCGGGTTGTGAATTCTTGAGTGCCTCGGCGGCGGCGGAGAGGGATGGATCGACGGGGAACGCGCCGCCGAGGAGGTTGTGCGGAGGGAGTGTACCGGTCAGGAAATGCGCGTCCGAGACGGTGAAGGGTCCTCCACGGCCGTAGGCGGCGGGGCCGGGTTGTGCACCGGCGCTCTGGGGTCCGACCTGCATGGCGCCGCCTGCGTCGAAGCGTGCGATGGAGCCACCGCCGGCACCGACGGTGTGAATGTCGAGCATGCGGCCCAGAATGGGCAGTCCGCTGATGTCGGCCTGGTTTCTGAAGGCCGGCCTGCCGTTGCGGATCAGGCAGACGTCGGTGGAGGTCCCACCCATATCGAAGGTCACGAGGTTATCGAGGCCCAAGCCTTTACCGAATCGCAATGCCGCGGCGACGCCGGCTGCGGGTCCGCTGAGGAGGGTGAGATAGGGCGTTTCGAAGACCTCCTGCGGGGTGAGGGTCCCACCGTGCGAGCCCATGATCTCAAGGCGTCCCTGCTGGGCGGCGGCAGCCTCCTGGAGCCTTTGGCAATAGGCGCGCATGACAGGCTGGACAAAGGCGTTGACGAGGG
>CALLYA010000398.1 GCA_937875495.1 uncultured Verrucomicrobiota bacterium | reverse complement strand
TTTTCAGTGATACCGATTCAGTAGACCAAGCCAGTTGTTGAAAACGGCTCCGATGTAAGTCCCTTTCCCCCCCTCCCAATACACCTCTGCGCCCTCTGCGATCTCTGCGGGAGTCCTCCCCATCCGGATCCGGAAACCTTTTCGGACGACCTCTAGCTGCTTTCCCACTCCCAATACCCGCCTGCGATCCCTGCTGGAGTCCTTCCCAACTGGTCGCCCAGCTTGCAGCGCCGAGGCTGCCGCCCGAGATCACTTAAAACACGCACGGGGCTGCCCGATCACCAGCTCCGAATGGCCGTCCCTGAACAACACGTTCAACCCCTGCTTGTGACTGCGCGTGTGCGGAAATGGCGCGCCCTGACGGAAGAAATCACTCATGAGCCAGTAGTCGCCGGGGCGCTCCGATTGCACCGCACACGGCGTCTGGTCGTCCCCCGGTTGATACGGTTTCGGATCCCCATACTGACGCACGTGCCGCGGCCGAAATGAATCCATCTCCGGCCCCCACTTGGAGTGGTTCGTGCCCCGAAACGGACTCCGGTCCATGCAGCTCCAATAGAGATAACTGATGTTTCCCTCGGCCCGATTCTCCGGGCTGTCCTCAATCGTCGTCCCGATTCCCTTGGGCGGATACATCTCCAGCTCCCGGGCAACCCCCTCCATGTGCTTCGACGTCGGACAGTAAAAAATCCCGTACAGCCCCTGCTCCTCAATCCGTAGGGTATCGATCAACCCGCGATGCGGATTCAGTTCCATCGGCTCCAACGGATACCAGCCGTCGTGATCATCAGCATAGATGTCCAGCAGGATAAACATCTGCCGCATGTTGTTCATGCAGCTGACCTCCCACCCTCGCGCCCTGGCCACCCGCAAGGCAGGCAACAACAACGATGCCAGAATGGAGATGATCGCGATAACAACCAACAACTCAATCAGTGAAAAGGCCGCATGCCGAATCTTCATCACAAATCCTTCGTCCTTCAATGGGAATCCAAGCCAGGCTTCGCACTCCAGATAAACACAAACCGGGAAATCGATAGAAGCGAAAAGGTAAGCGATACAATCGCTATCAGCAATCAACGCCCACTTCCTTCCCTGGCATCATATAACCGAACCAGGCAGAGCCGGATCCAGACGGCCGCAGTTGAGGACAATCGAAATCGAAATCGAAATCGAAATCGGGATCGGGATCGGGATCGCTTTCAAACTGCCCACGGCCCTCTGCCCTCTGCACTCAACACTCTACACTCAGCCTTCAAGGCCTGCGCCTCAGGCGTCTGCCTCGTTCCTCAATCCGGACCGCAGCAGCAGCGTGAGTTTGTTGCCCGTGGGAGTGCGCCCATATTCCATTTCCTCGACAATACTCTCAAGAATGGCCAGCTCGAAGCCGTCCTCGGACTGCGCACTGCGCAGGAAATCCTCCGGCGGGTTGGCATCTTCAAAGACCACACGCACACGCCCCTCACGCTCCGAAAAGCTCACCCGCAGCTCAATCCGCTGGTGGTCCGGAAGGGAAAAATAGAGCGCCAACCCCTCCTCCACCGCCAGGTGCACGTGATTGGTCAGCTGTTTGCCAAAGAAATGCTGCTCGCAAAACGTTTCCAGCTGGGCCTGAAGCGCGAACCCGTCGTAGTCGCGACTCTCGATTGCATAGGAAAAACTGAGCATGCGGTTGATAAAGGCGACCGTCTTTTCGCGGCTGGGGCGCTCAATGACCTCCTCGGCCGTGCCGGACTCGTAGATGCGACCGGCACTCATGAACCAGACACGGGAGGCGACCGAGCGCGCAAACTCCAACTCGTGCGTCACGATCACCATGGTCATCCCCTCGGCCGCCAGACGCCGGATCGATGCCAGCACCTCGCTGGTCATCGTCGGATCCAAGGCCGAGGTCGGCTCGTCCAGGAGCATCACCGCCGGCTCCATGGCGAGACAACGAGCGATCGCGACACGCTGCTGTTGCCCCCCGGAAAGCTCATCCGGCATCCGTTCCTCCTTGTCGGCCAAGCCCACCATCCGCAGTAATTCCCTTCCGCGTGCCTCGGCATCCAGACGCGGGCGCTGCAACAGCTTCATCGGCGCAAGCGTGATGTTCTGCAGGACGCTCAGATGAGGGAATAGGTTATAGGCCTGAAAAACCATGCCCATCTTGCGGCGGATGCGCGGCACATCGGCATCAGGCGCCAGGATGTCCTCCCCATTGATCAGGATCCTGCCGACTTCCGGCGTCTCCAGGCGATTGATGCAGCGCAACAGTGTACTCTTTCCGGAGCCGGAAGGACCGATCAGAGCCACGATCTCCCCCCGTTTGACCACCTCAGTGATGCCGTCGAGCACGACGTCACCCCCGAAACGTTTGCATACCCCCTCAAGCTGGATCATCCGGCGATCCTCCTTCGCGGATGCAACCGCGACTCGAATGCAGTCAGTAGCGTCAGGAGGATCCAGGAGATCAGGAAATAGAGCACGGCCACCATAATCAGCGGAAAGAAGGCGTCAAAGGTGCGACTGCGAATGATGTCGGCCGCACGGGTCAGGTCCTGAACCGCGATATAGCCTACGATCGAGGTCATCTTGACCAGATTGATGATCTCCCCTTTGAGCACCGGCAGGATCCGGCGGAGTGCCTGGGGTGCGATGATGTACACAAAGGTCTGGACCCGTGAAAACCCGAGGGCGAGCCCCGCCTCGGTTTGCCCACGAGGGATCCCCTCGATCCCGGAGCGATAGATCTCCGCAGAGTAAGCGCCCAGGTTGAATCCGAACGTCAAAACCGCGACCCCAACCGGATCGATATTGACCGAGGCAAAGACGATATAGAAGCTGATCATCAACACGACCAACAGCGGAATCCCGCGCTGGATCGCAATAAAGACCTTGGCGAACAGAACCAGCGGCCACACGCCCCCCATGCGCATCCTGCAAAGCAGTCCGCCCAGAAGCCCGCCCCAGAGGATCGACCAGAACGAAATCGTGAAGGTGACCTTGATCCCGTCCCAGATGATGAGATAGCGTTGATCCTGCAAGACGTTGCTGCGAAAGCTCCTCACAAACGCTTCCCAGATGGGCGTGCCAATTACGGGCCAGGCCGCGGCCGATAAGACCAACAGCGCAAACACGACCGCCCCAAGGCGCATGCGTCGGCTTTCCAACCAATTGCTCAAAATCGCCCTATTCCCTCACGAGCGCGGCGATGCCGCCCGTGTAGTACGGCTCCGAAAAGAGGACCCGCTCCGCCCGCTCGGGGGTGATGGTGATGCACGCGCCGATGATGTCAACCTTGCCGGAGATCAGTGCCGGAATCATACCGCCGAACTCCATGTTGACGATCTCGAGGTCCATGCCGAGCCGCTGGGCGATGCGCTGGGCGAACTCAATGTCGAGGCCGACCACATTGCGATCCTTGTCGACAAACGAGAAAGGCTCGGTCACCGCAGAGGTGCCGAAACGAAGGGTGCCGTTCGAACCGTCCAGGGAAAACTCCGGCATCGCTGCCGGGGCTCCCTCCTCAGGTAGCCACCGACGCATCATCTCATCATAGGTGCCGTCCGCCCTGGCCTCGGAAATGACCGCATCCATCGCCTCCTTGAGACGTGATTCGTCCGGACGCACAGCGAAACCATACTGATCGACCGTGATCATCTCCGACATGACCCTCAATCCAGGCGTCTGGGCCGCGATCCCACGCAGAATCGGCTCGTCATAGGCGGCGGCATCCGCCTTCCCCGATTTCACCGCGATGCAGCAATCCAACACCGTGTTGAAGTATTTAAATTTCGCGTCAGGAAACCGCGAGAGCACCAATTGGTCCGCCACCGTGCCGGATGGCACCGCAAACTCTTTATCCTTCAGCTGCTCAAACTCCGTGATCTTCTCGCGCTTCGCACAACCAACACCGGACACGAGCATGACCGCCATCGCAGTCCAACAGGCAAGGGCGCACAGGTTCATCGGCCAGATCGCTTTCTTCATGAGTGATCCTTCCTCGTTGCCTCAAGAAATGGGGGATAGGCGCCACCATTCATGCCAGGACCGAGCCTGTCAAGCAGGAGACTCGCCGGAAAAGTCAATGGTGAGGCAAGATCGGGGCCGGTCGAAAACCCCCTTGGGCCACAACGAAAGGTCTCCGGGGCCGGATGGGGAAGTCTCCCGCAGAGAACGTAGAGGCGCAGAAGGCGAGTGGTGCCGAGGCAGTGGACGTTTGCGAACGGCGATTCCACGCCGAATTTTCGACTTCGATTTCGACTTCGATTTCGACTTCGATTTCGACTTCGATTTCGACTTCGATTTCGATTTCGATTTCGATTTCGACGCAGAGACCGATCCGACCGATCCGACCGATCCGACTAATCGGCAACCATTGCCTGGAGGCGGCGCCTGATGGAGCGCGCGCCTTCCCGGACGGGCTTTAGCCACAGAGGGCTCAGAGTTCACAGAGAGATTCTTCCTTTTGCCATC
>CALLYA010000397.1 GCA_937875495.1 uncultured Verrucomicrobiota bacterium | reverse complement strand
AGTTTGACAGACCACATGCCTGCGCCCTCTGCGGGATACCTCCCCATCCGGATCCGAAGACCTTTTCGGACGGATTCTAGCAAATACCTCTCCGCCAGGTCGGTCCGTGCCAATTTTGCCTCCACACTCAGGCCAAGACAGGTCGAAACCCGGTCGGATCGAGGAAGCCGTCCACCAGGGCATCGCCTTCCAGCCACTCAATTCCATCCTCAGGCGTCGACTCAATACGATCCAACACCGCCGTCAGCCGCGCGCGATACGCATCCATAGAGTAGCGCTCTCGAACGACCTGTCGGTCCCGCTCGATCGATTCCCCGGCAACCGTCCAATCCCGGCCGAGGATTCGGGGGGTGATCTCCTCTGCGTCATCCTTTCGTATGATCACCCTCTGGATCACCCGCCTCTGCCATTCACGGGTCAGACAGCCGAAATCGATGCGGTCATCCTCAATCCATTCGCTCAGGGCGGTTTCCACTAACTCCGAATGGAATGCTCGGCCGTAATCCCGCCACATGCGCGCCATTTGAACCGAGAGCTCCTGACGGAACATATCGAGTTCGATCCAACGCAGCGGCACCCGCAGCCGCTCGTACAGCCCGCTCAGTTGCATCCCCTCGCCGCGGAGGTCCGAGGTCACTTCCGGCAGGTCCCGCCCCAAAACCGGCAATCCGGCTGCGGCACCCTCCACAAAGGCCAGGCCGAATCCCTCCTTCACGCTCGTAGTCACAACCCCGGAAGCGGTCCGTAGCGCGGAAATCCCGGTCTCAAACGCAACCGGCAACCCCCAGCCCTCCGTCAGGTCACGCCACCACTCAAACACGCGGCGCTCCTCCGGCCGGATCGGCGCCAGGGAAACCGCGAACCGAATTTCTTCCCGTCCACCGAGTACCGACCAGAGCAGGAATTCACCCAGGTTCTTCCGCATGATCCCACGAACCGGATAGAGCAGGGTCCTTCGTTCTCTCGGAGACTCAGGCTCCACCCTCGTGTCTCCGGTCAGCTGGGTGCAGTTAGGCAGATGATGCACCCGCTCTTCCGGGATGCCCGCATCAACAAGCCGCTTGCAGGCACGCTTCGTCAGCACGGCATAGTGTACACCACCACCCACTGGATAGAGTACCGACCCCATGCACTCCGGCGAGTGCTCCGCCGAGACCGTGCGCAGTAAACGGTAGTTCTCCGGGCGGCCGTCCTCCGGGAAATCGTGAATCTGTAGAAGCATCCGCCGCCCCCGCTCGGCCCAATGCTGGAGTACCGGCCACAGCAGCTCGTTCTTTCCCAGACTCGGGTTGTGGAAATGCCAGAGGTCGGGCGGGGTCCCAAGTACGTTCCGAGCAGCGGCATAGAGCACGGCACTGAGCCGTCGTACCCCGTGGTCGGAATACGCTTCCCCATACGCCAGCTCAGGTACGCATTCCACCGGCCCCCATCGCTCCTCGCCTTCCCCAACCGGCTCACCCGTCAGAACGACCGTCCGCACCCCGGCAGAGCGCAACGCAGTAACACAGGCCCTGAGCACCGAGGTCACCCCACCGGGGCGCAGGTGGTAATGGACTAAGGCAACTGTATTCATTTCCACACACCTTTCTCCTGCCCTCTCCGGACTCTCTATCCCTGCATCGCATGGGACTGCCGGCCCGTCCTGTATTCAGGTATCTCCATCATCGGGGGGCGTTCATCCTCCTCTAACCAATTTTCCAATTGACCATAGCGCAACCCGTCCGCCTCGAACTGGCGCAGGCAGTAGTTCATCGCCTCCATGTCCGCTTCCAGCCCGAACTGGGAAGCCCGCCGAAAAAATGCCTGCAAAATGCCGAAAGCGGATTTCCCCAAATCCTCGATCGGACGGTTGCGGTGGATGCGCTCATCCAGGTCGGTCTGTGCAAAAGCGCTCAACCCGTACTTTGCGTAGACGTCCAGCAGATGCGCGGTTTCCACACCGTACCCGATCGGAAAGGCGAGCTCCTCCAGAACCGACCTCCGAACCGCGCACTCACCGCTGAGCGGTTGAATAATCGCCGTCAGCTCAGGCACCCAGAGCGAGAAGAGCGGACGCACCAGGATCTCGGTCACTCGTCCCCCACCGGAGGGTCTGCGCCCGGGGTGATGAGTCAGTGGTCGATCATACAAGGCCTTGACGTAAAGCACGTCCTCCCTTTCGATCATGGGGCCGACCAGGCCGTACACAAACCTCGGGTGAATATTGGTTATGTCCGCATCGACATAGACGATGATGTCGCCCTTGAGCTGGTGGACCGCTTTCCACATGTTCTCACCCTTCCCCCGGCGCGGGCCGTATTGAGGTAGGATGTCACCGGCCTGATACACCTCCGCCCCTGCCTCAGCAGCAAGCGTCTGCGTGCCATCCGTACTGCCGGAGTCAATCACCGCGATCTCGTCCAACAGCGGGAATTCCTGAACAAGCCAGCAGCGGAAAACCTCCACTTCGGCTCCGATCGTCGCAGCCTCGTTCAGCGTCGGGATGCAAAGAGATATCGTCAGCCCCAGCGCTTCCTTCCTGCGAACCAGTCCGCCGAGATCCGCGAAATCACCGTGATGAAAGGTGTTGCGGTTCAGCCAAGGTTCGATATTCAGCGCCGCTCTCTTCACATCGATCGTCACTACTGCTCGCCTCCCGGATTCAAACACTCTCACTCGCTTAGCTTACCCCCCACCCGCCCTTCAAGGCAAGGCAAGGCATGCCGCGAGCCCACGCGAAATCATCCTTCCCCCTCGATTGGCTGGATTTGCTCGATCCCGATTTCGATCCCGATCCCGATCCCGATCCCGATTTCGATTTCGATTTCGATTTCGATTTCGAGTCCTTTTACTTTGGGGATCAATCGAGGTTCGCAATTGAACTCCGCGCGCTCCTTCGCGATGCTCCCACCACAGTTTTTTATTCCAAGCGTCTCCCATCTCACAACGACCAGGCTGGATGATTGACGGATGAGTACACCTACCTCGAATGCAATGACACTGCCCAGTATCGAACAGCGGATCGCCGACGAGCTCGCGGCCAAAAAGGAACAGGTCCTCGCCGCCGTCGAAATGATGGACGGCGGTGCGACCGTGCCATTCATCGCCCGCTACCGGAAGGAGGCGACCGGCGGCCTCACCGATACCCAATTGCGCGCACTCGAGGAGCGGCTCTCCTACCTGCGCGAGCTCGAAGAACGCCGTGCCACCATCCTCAAGACAATCCAGGAACAGAATCAGCTCACGCCCGAGCTCGAACAGTCCATTCTCAGCGCGGAAACCCGCGCGCGCCTCGAAGACCTCTACCTGCCATACAAGCCGAAGCGAAGGACCAAAGGCCAGATCGCTATTGAGGCCGGCTTGCAGCCGCTGGCTGAGGCCCTGCTCGGCAACCCAGAGCTCAACCCCGAAGCCCACGCCGCAGGGTTCGTCGCCCCGGATCGCGGGGTCGAGGATGTCAAAGCAGCCCTCGAAGGGGCGCGGTTCATCCTCATGGAGCGGTTCGCCGAAAATCCCGATCTGATCGGCACCCTGCGTGAACTGCTTCAAAACGAGGCGCGTATCGCCTCCAAACTCATCGAGGGCAAGGAGAGCGAGGGCGCCAAGTTCTCCGACTATTTCGATTTCTCGGAGCCGCTTTCCAAGGTCCCGTCCCACCGCGCGCTCGCTATGTTCCGCGGTGCCAAGGAAGGAATCCTGAGGCTCGAGCTCGAACTCGAAGGCGAACAGAAAGACCTCACCAGCCGCGGCACCTGTGCCCAAATCATCGCCGAACATTTCGGCCTCACCTTTGCAGACCGCCCGGCCGACGAATGGATGCGCCAGACCGTCCAGTGGACCTGGAAGGTGAAGCTCCAACCGCACCTCGACGCCGATCTCAAGTCCACACTCCGATCCGCCGCCGAAGAAGAGGCGATCCAGGTCTTCGCCAAAAACCTGCATGACCTGCTGCTGGCGGCACCGGCCGGCCGCCGCACCACGATCGGACTCGATCCCGGCATCCGCACAGGCGTCAAAGTCGCTGTGGTCGACGGAACGGGCAAGCTGCTCGATACGGCCACGATCTATCCGCACGCGCCCCAGAATCGCTGGGAGGAGTCGATTCAGGTCCTCGCAGCCCTCGCGCTACGGCATCAAGCCGAACTGGTCAGCATCGGCAACGGCACCGCTTCGCGTGAGACCGATCGACTCGTCGCTCAACTGATCAAAGAATTCCCTCAACTCAAACTGACCAAGACCACGGTGAACGAGGCGGGCGCCTCGGTCTATTCGGCCTCTGAATTCGCCTCCAACGAGTTCCCGGAACTCGATGTCTCCCTACGCGGAGCTGTCTCCATCGCGCGTCGACTTCAGGATCCACTGGCCGAGCTGGTGAAGATCGAACCGCGCAGCATCGGCGTCGGCCAATACCAGCACGATCTCAAACAGACCAAGCTCGCCAAGGCGCTGGACGCCGTGGTCGAGGACTGCGTGAATGGGGTCGGTGTTGACGTCAATACCGCATCCGTGCCGCTCCTGGCACGCGTCTCCGGTCTCTCCGCCACAATGGCGGAGAACATCGTCAAACTCCGCGACGAACTCGGACCCTTCCAGAACCGGAAGCAACTGCTTAAAGTTCCGAGGGTCGGCGCGAAGGCCTTCGAACAGGCCGCCGGTTTCCTGCGGATCACGGACGGCGACAACCCGCTTGATGCGTCCGCAGTCCACCCAGAGGCATACCCGGTCGTCGAACGGATCGTCGCGGCCACCCAACGATCCATCGCTCAACTCATCGGAGATACCGGTTTTATCAAGAGCCTCGATCCGAAGCAGTTCACCGATCCACAGTTCGGTGAACCGACCGTCCGTGACATTCTCGGGGAATTGGAGAAACCGGGGCGCGATCCGAGGCCCGAGTTCAAGACCGCAACCTTCCTCGAAGGCGTTGAAGAGATCTCTGACCTCACCCCGAATTTGATTCTGGAAGGTACCGTCACGAACGTCACCAATTTCGGCGCATTCGTCGACATCGGTGTCCACCAGGATGGCCTCGTCCATATCTCCGCAATGGCCAACCACTTCGTTCAAGATCCCCGAGATGTGGTCAAGACCGGCGATCTGGTGAGGGTCAAAGTCATTTCCGTGGATCTACCACGCAAACGCATCGCACTCACCATGCGCCTGGACGATCAGCCGGGGACCCAAGAACCGCGCGCAGACCGAAGCAAAGACTCCCGGCCGACCGGGCGTAAGCAGTCCAGCGGCGATCGCCCCCCCCGCGGTGGCGGCCGCGGTGGCGCCTCCAGCTTCGGCAGCCTCGGCGATCTCTTCGATAAGCTCTGACACCAAGGCACCTCTAAGGGAGTCTCGCCCATCCGGAGGACCTCGCGCAGAGGCGCAGAGGCGCCAAGGCGTTTTCGACCTGGCGATGGAGGTGGGGGGTGGGTCCATGCCATGATCCACAGCCTTTGGAGGGCCCGGAAACGTACGCGTAAACTGCGAAGCGGTACGAGTACGAGTAGGAGTACGAGTTGGAGTACGGGAACGGGAAAGACGAGGTCTCCTGAAACGGAATATCTATAAAAACCCCAAAAAATGTAGGGGTAGAGCATGGACCCAACTCACCCCCATAGGCCGCTCGAAAACTCCACTGCGCCCCCTGCGGGAGACCTCTCCCCCCTCTGCGCGAGACCTCCCTCCCTTTCTCCCTCCCTCCCCTCTGCGCCTCTGCGCCTCTGCGCGAGGCCTCTCCCCCCTCCGCGGCCTCCCCTTTCGCCTTGCTCGGTCACGGACGGTTGGAATATACTTCCCGCTTCAGATCCCATAGAAATATCCAATTCTTATCCAGAGGAATCAGAAAACATGACCGTTCGTACGTGGGTATCCGCTCTCGTTGTCGCCGCTTCCCTGTCTGCCGGTTCATCGCTTCAGGCGGAGGACGGTTGGCTCAAGCTTTTCAACGGCCGGGATCTTTCCGGTTGGGAGCATAAGGGTGACGGCCAGTTCTTTGTCGAAGAGGGACAGCTGATCGGCACTCAGACCGATGGGAAGGGTGGCAATTTCTATACCCTCTCCGAGTGGAGCGATTTCGAGCTTCGGGCCGTCTACAAGATGGATTGGCCCGCCAATTCCGGCTTCTGGTACCGCTTCGATCCCAAGACCGAAAACGGCTATCAGTTCGATATCCTGAAGTACACCAACCCGGTCGCTTTCAGTGGCACCCTCTATTTCCCGGCGCGTATGTTCATCTTTGCCAACCTCGATGAAGCAACGGAGAATCGGGACGATTGGAACGAGGCGAAGATCCGGGCCGAGGGTGGCAAGTTCACCCATTGGCTCAACGGCAAAAAGATCGGCGAGGGCGAAGACGCTCAGCTCAAGTCCGGCCGCATCGGCATCCAGGTCCACCCCGGCAATGACGTCAAAGGGATGAAGATCACCATCAAATCGCTCGAGATCCGGCCGATTACCGCCCCCTGATCCGGGAACCGTATGGTCTCCTAACGAATTATTCGAGTCCCATTGGCACGCACGCAGACGTGAGGCCACATCGCTTTTCCGTCTGCGTGCGCCTGTGTACAAAACCCAAGTCAAGCGATGCCGAGGATTCCGTTATGGCTACCGAACTGATTGTCGCCTTAGATACCGATGACCTGTCGATTGCACGCGCATGGGTTTCTCAACTCAGTCCCACCGTGAAGTGGTTCAAGGTCGGCCTTCAGATGTTCGTCAAGTTCGGCCCCGATGCTTGTCGATGGGTGACCGATTCCGGAAGCCGGTTGTTCCTCGATCTGAAATTCCATGACATCCCCAACACTGTCGCCGGCGCGGTTCGCTCCGCCCGAAACGCAGGGGCGGAAATCTTGACCGTCCACGGCGGGGGCGGATCCGCCATGCTGCGACAAGCGGTCGAATCTGCCGGGCAGGAGGCCATCATCGCCGCCGTCACGGTCCTCACCAGCCTCGACACGGACGACCTCCACGCCGTTGGGGTCGACCGTACGCCACAGGATCAAGTCATACGGCTCGCCCGCCTCGCACACACCTGCGGCGTCCCGGCCATTGTCTGCTCTCCACACGAGGTCGCTCTCGTCCGCAACTCCTTCAACCGTGAGGAGTTGAAATTGATCGTCCCCGGAATCCGTCCGCGGACCGAGGGCGCGGCCAAAGACGACCAAAAGCGGATCATGACCCCGGCCGACGCTGCCCGCGCTGGTGCCGACTATCTCGTCGTCGGCCGGCCGATCACCCAGGCCGCTGACCCGCTCAGGACCGCATCCGCGATCCTGGAGGAGATCGCGGGTGCGTGAGCGTATTTCCGTCGATGACCGCTGTCGGGCATCCACCGGGATGAAACGCGACGCATCTGCGAGTAGGTCAGGTGAGTAGCTCGAGGCGATCCGAAAAACCACGTTCCATCGTGCGTTGCCTCCAGGCAATGGTCGCCGATCCGTCCGATCCGTCCGATCCGTCCGATCCGTCCGATCCGTCCGATCCGTC
>CALLYA010000396.1 GCA_937875495.1 uncultured Verrucomicrobiota bacterium | reverse complement strand
TGATTTTAGTTCAAAATCACCTTTTTTTAACTGTCCACTTAGAAAGTTGGGCTAAGATCGACCGCCCATTTCATTGGCGATTTATAGGCTACCGCGGAACCACGGTTCCAAGTCTAGACTATGGTGGATCGATGGCACCACGTGCTGTCCCCAGCCGTGAACGGCGGGAGCCGTTCGTCGACGACCGGGACCGTTGTCTATGATGGATGCGAAATGTTATTTATCGAGCCCCGATCACCCACTCTTCGCATCTTCCAAGGTCCCTTTCCCCTTTCCACACCCTTCCCTTCTATCCCTTTCTCAGTGGGCTGCTAACTTTCTTCCCCAGCGGTTGTCCGATAGCAGCGCAGTTCGCCCTTCGCGTCTTTGATGACAAGTCGGCCGTTGGCGAGGGCGGGGTGGGGCCAACCGCCCGGCATACCGCGGAGCTCGGCGAGGAGTTCGCCCTGGGTTGTGTAGAGATAGAGGCGCTTGCGGCCGTAAGCGATCAGCTTGTCGTCGCCGGTGAGGATGACGGTGCCCTCGCTGCCCAGGAGCGCGCCTTCCCATTGGGGTTCCAGCCGGTTGTCCTTCAGGAGCGAGCATTCGAGGCGTCCGCTGCTTCTGTAGACCCGGCCGTCGTGGAAGACCGGGATGCCGACTTCGGTATGCGGTGCATCGGCCACTCGTTCGATTTGACCGTTGGCGAACTGGACGAGGTCGTTGCTCGGGCAGAAATGGTTGGAGAGGACGGCGTAGGTCTGCCAGATGCTGGGACTGGTCACATTGGCGCCCATCCGTGAATTGTAGGGGTATGTGGCGACGGTTCGGCCGGTGTCCATGCGTGCGACCAGGAGTTCATTGATTGTCATCACGGCGACGGCGGGAATGCCTTCCAACGGCCAAAGCACGGGGCTGCCGGTGTGGCCGGCGTGGTCCTGATGTTCACTGATCCAGGTCGGCGTGCCGAGGGGTTTCCCACCGGTCCCTTTGTCGAATGCCATGAGGGTGCCGGTATTCGGCGCGCCGACTTCGACCAGGAGCAGGTCTTTGTAAACGAAGGGTGCGGTTGTATAGCCGTAGTCACGGACCCCGCCCCCGCCGGTATTGGGGCGTTGGGGTGCCTTGAACTGGTCGTAGAGGTTGAATGCCCAGACCTTGGCGCCGCCGTGGGCGGTATCCCAGCAGTTCAGCGCGCCGTCCACGCCGAGTGTGAAGAGCAGTTTGGACTCCGCATCGTATGTGGGAGTGGAGATCGGGCCTTCGATGTAGAGGTTCAAATCACCCACTGCGTGTCTGCCGCGGCCGGGGCTCGGGTAGGACTGACGCCAGCGCGTCTCACCGGAGGCGGCGTTGAGTGCGGAAATGACATCGTTGCCATCGGCCCAACCGAAAACGAACACCTGCTCCCCGACGATGATCGGGGAGGACTCCCCCTGAGCGGTCTGCGCGGTCCAGGTCGGCTCCTCGGCGATCCAGGTTTGGCCGTTCCAGCCGGACGGCTCGCTGGTGATGCCGTTGCCGTGGGGTCCGCGCCAAGCGGGCCAGTCAGCGGCCTGACCGATCCGGCAGTTGAGCAGGGTCGCGAGGAGGGCAAGGGCAACAAGCTGCGGGCGGAGCGATGACTTGTTCGTGGGGATGAGTGGGGAATCACTGCGACTGTTCATTGGTGACCGCCTTCGAATCGATTTGGACATGGATCTTATCGGCCAGACTCAGAGCCATTTGTCGGCTGAGGATTGGGTTGTAGTGGATTTGGTCGACGTAGAGGTTTTCTGTGGCGTCCTGCTGAATATCGGCGAGCCACAAAAAGTTCTCGGGCAGGTCGAGCGCCTCCCGATTCACTTCGAGGTATTGGTAGCCCTCTGCATTGGGTCCGCGTTCTTTGAGGCCGAATTGTGCAAACGGGTGGAGATCGAGGTTGTAGCGATAGTTGGGGATCGGTTGCCAGACAAAGAGTGTGGGGATGGCGTAGTGTCGGGCGACGGCTTCGGCCTGGCGGCAATTGTGCAGGTAGCGATCCACGGCTTTGGCGACCCGCGTCGCTGTTGCTGCTTTCGTGGGCGGCGGCGGTGCCTGCGGGTTGCTCATGGAGCGGAGGTATCGTTGCAGGTTGCGGGCGAGGCGGACCGCTGGGTTTCGGGTCTCGAACCCCTCCGTGTACCGGCTGTTGACGACGGTTTTCAGCCGGGCGGTATGCAGGGGCTCGTCGTTTTCGTAGAAGAACTCGTTCATCCCATCGATAAACACCGCGAGATCGGGCTGAATGCCATCGGCCAGGAGCCGTTGAAACAGGGTCAGCTCCTGTGAGGAGTAGTACCCGGCGCGGCCGAAGTTGTACAGGGCGACCTCGGGGTGTAGCGCTTGTAGGATCGGCTGCAGAAAGGCGGCCAGGGTCTGATCGTCCGGGAGGCCGTAGCCGAAGGTGGTGGAACCGCCGAAGAGAAAGATATTGAAGTGATCCGGCCTGGGCGGCCATGGGGCTTGATCTGGGATGTGCCGAAAGCCGGCGGGATGGACGGTGAGGAATTGGCCGCGAAAAGGGGCTTCGAGGTATTGCGTGAAGGGCTCGTATTCGGCGGGACGCATCCAGTGCTCAAAGAGCAGCTGATGGATCTCCGAATCCTCCCAGCCTGGGTATGCCTTGCGCAGGGCTTCAATGCCATAGTCTCTGGAGACCAGGTTGTTTTCCGGGCGGGTCTTCCATGCGTCCCGCAGGGCGAATACTCCGGCGAGGATGCAATAGAGCACACCGAACAACAGGATGGTGTTCAAGGCGATCACGGCCGTGGTCTGGTATAGCCTCTTGCAGCGTTCAAAGGTGGTGATCATGCGGCGGTGGCAGTGGAATCGAAGATGGCGTGTTGGGGGGACGGGGTTGCACGGAATACACAGGGGCCGCGGGCATGCGAACGGCCCCTGTGCAGATTGGCAGCGCAGAACCAGGGTCAAGGTTTGAGGGAATAGGCCATGATGTGGCCGGTTTCCCGCAGGTAGAGCGTGCCGTTATCGATGACCGGGTATGCCCAACTCGGCGGCTCGACCACGGCCGGTTTGAAGCTGCCTTTGAGTTTGAACTCTGAGGGTGTGGCCTCGACAAGGGCGACGACACCGTTCTGATAGCGGTAGATGATGTGCCCATCGACGTAGGTGACGGAGGCGGAGCCATCGCCGGGTGACTCAATGCCTCGGCCGCCCCATGCGACCTCACCGGTATCGAACTTGATGCAGACGGGATCGCCTGCGTTGTGTCCGTTCCCGGCGTAGAGGTAGCCATCGACGAGGACAAAACCGCCGTGGTGGTTTTGAAAGACATTGCTTCGGAGGAAGTAGACCTCTTCAGCCTTCACTCCATCCCCGTCAGGGACGAGCTTAAGGAGCGCGGCGCCTGCGCCGTAGGCGGTGGATGTGAAGACGAAATCCTCGGAGACGACGGGAGTCGGAATATTGGCGACGTTGTTGGCGACGGGGTTGTAATTCCAGAGAAACGCGCCGTTGTCCGCGCGGAAACTGACCAAGCCGCGGCCGGTGAGCTGGATGTACTGGCGGATGCCGCACGCCTCGGAGACGACCATGGAGCAGTAGCCTGCGCCATCGCGGCCCTTACGGCCGAGATCGGGGACCTTGCTACGCCAGATCTCGGCACCATCGGTCTTGTGGAGAGCGACCAGCATGGCCTCTTTCGCGCCAGGGGTGAAGACCACTTGCTCGCCATCGATGAGTGGGGATTCGGAAAAGCCCCAATCGGACATCATCCGTCCGTTCCATTCAGGGCCGAATTCCTTCTGCCAGACGACCTTACCATCGGTGGTGAGGCATACGATCCGGCCGTCGGATGTGACGACATAGAGCCGATCGCCCTCGATGGTGGGTGTGCAGCGAGAGCCTGGGTAACCGTGATCCGGCTTGCGATCGGTCAGGACGGTCGACCAGAGGATTGCGCCGTTTGCTGTGTTGATCGCGGAGACGCCTTGTCCTTCCTCGAGGTCACCGGTGACGTAGAGGGTACTGCCCTGGATGGAGACGGCGGCGAAACCGGCTCCAATGCCTTGGGTCTGCCAGAGCAATTGGGGAGGAGACTCTTTCCAATCGTGGGTGATGCCGGTTTCGGAGGAGATCCCGGCTCGGTCGGGGCCTCGGAATTGGAGCCAATCAGCGGAGACGGAATGTGTGGCAACGAAGGCGGATACGACAGCCAGGGTGAAGGAGGCGCGCAGTTGCATGGTTGGATTCTCCGTCGTTCGAATTGCATTGGGGACCTAAGGGTATGAAATTAGGCTGATCCCTAAATCAAAGCCCTGTAGCCGTGACACAATATGGAAAGAGCGCAGCCGACGGAAGCCGGAACTGGATGAATCGGATTTTTTGGGTTGTTGTTCCTTTTTCATGGCGCAGACCGCGGGGTTTTGGTTTGGTGAGGGGTAATTCATCCCTTTGAGATTCGGACAAAACCCATCGGATGGGCTCATGGATAAAATGCAATCAGAAGGACGGCGAGCCGGGGACGGCCGGGCTCGGTTTTATGTCCCCGTGATATTCGGCGTGATGATTGCCCTCGCCATCGTCGCGGTTTGGTTCGCCCCCCCTCGGCGCGACCTGGCCGAACGCGTCCCCGACGAGGCCAACATCTTAGCGGCCGCTTCCGCCGCCAAGGCCGGTGGACCTGCTGAGGGCGCTCTCATCCCCGGCTCGGGCACGCCCGCGCCTGAACTGCCTGGTCATTGGCCTCAATTCCGAGGGCCCAAGCGTGACGGCATCGACCACGAGTCCTCGGGCTATGCGCGCGCCTGGCCGGCGGCTGGGCCGCCGCTGCTCTGGTCGATCGAGGTGGGCGAGGGGTATGCAGGACCGGTGGTGCACAAGGGATGTGTCTATCTCCTGGATTACGATCGTGAGAATCAGGCGGACGCCTTGCGGTGTCTCTCGTTGGCGGATGGCTCGGAGATCTGGCGGTTCGCCTATCCGGTGCCGGTCAAGCGCAACCATGGAATGTCGCGGACGCTCCCGGCGGTTACGGATGAATACATCGTCTCGATCGGGCCGAAGTGTCATGTGATATGCCTGGAGACTGCAACCGGAAAGCTGCTCTGGTCGATGGACCTGGTGGCCGAGTATGGCAGCGAGGTGCCGGACTGGTATGCGGGGCAGTGCCCTCTCATCGTGGATGGGCGTGTGATCCTCGCGCCGGCGGGGCCGGACGTGATGCTGATGAGTGTCGACTGTGCGACCGGCGAGGAGGTCTGGAGGACCCCGAACCCCAGGAAGTGGAAGATGAC
>CALLYA010000395.1 GCA_937875495.1 uncultured Verrucomicrobiota bacterium | reverse complement strand
GGATGGGGAGGGTCTCCCGCAGAGGACGCAGAGGGCGCAGAGGGGTTTCGGGAGGGGGGGATGCAGCTACATCGGAGCAGTTATCAGCCACTGCCATGGCCTGTTGAAACGGTATATCTGAAAAATTCCCCAAAAATGTAGGTGCAGAGCATGGAACCTACCCACCTCCATAGACAGGTCGAAAACGCCACCGCGCCCTCTGCGGGAGGCTCTCCGGATCTGGATGGGAAAGCGGATACCTTTACGGACGACCTCTGGCTACCCCATGAAGCCGAAGGCACTCATCCGAGATATCCGGATCATCCAATTTGAAACCGGAGCTCGTTCTCGCCATTGTGCCGATTGAAAATTTAGCAAAGCTTGGGTAGGCCACAACGGAGTTCCTTGCGATTTGGCTTCGGAAGCCTCTCGACATGCACCGAAGCCACTGAGCTTAATAGCGGAGGAGAGCGACAAACGGCCCCCCGTGAAAGATCTTCGTTTCCTGGACCGGTCGTCAGCACGGCCAACGGCTCCGAGGATCGACCCAGGTAGAGATCCCCGAATATTGAAGGAGTACACCCGAATGGCCGAAGAACTTAAGAGCCTGTTAGAGCGTATCCAAAAAGACGGGGTGGAAAAGGCACAAGCCGAAGCCCAGGCCTTGATCGCCAAGGCCAAAGAGGAGGCGGCCGAGATCCATAAGTCCGCTCAGAACGAAGCGGCTTCGATCCTGCGGAAGGCCGAAGAAGACGCGAAGGCTTTCGACGTCCGCAGTAGGAAATCGATCGAACAGGCGGCCCGCGATATCGTAATCGCAGTCGGCCAGTCCATCGATGCCACCCTCGCCACCTTGGTGCAACACAAGGTGGATCACGCCATGTCGGACGATACCCTGCGGCAGATGCTGCTAGAGGTAGTCAAGGCCTATTTCGACAAGGACGGAGAGACACGCATCGAAGTCATGCTCGCTCCGGAACAAAAAGAGCGGCTGACCGAGTTCTTCGTCCAGGATCTGGCCGAGCAGATGGCACAAGGACTCGAGATCAAGGCCGACGACGGGGTGCTATCCGGATTCCGCGTCTCCCAGGTGAAAGACCACGTCGAACACGACCTAACTGGTGAAGCGATCACGCAAGCGCTCTGTACGCTCCTGCGCCCGCACGTCGCCGAGATCGTGCGCTCCGCGGTGGTCCCCCAAGAGGGTTGAGCACGCTCCGGCCGTCCCCGATGGGGGCGATTCCTCTGAAACCGCTCCACCTAAACGGATCCGACATGAGCTATTACTACCTCGCGGCCAGTTTGCCCATGCTGTCGCTCGATGGTGAGCCTCCCATCAGCTTGGAAGATTTCCTGAATCGCTGCGACGAGCACTTGTCCAAAAAAGACAGCACTGCCCTGGACGCCCTCTTTTCAAAGCACGACACGGCGAGCCGACACACCTTTGTCAGAGCTTGGCGTGACCGTGAGACGCAGTTGCGCAACGCCATCGTCAGAGTGCGTGCGCAACGCCAAAGCCTGGACCCGGCATCATTCCTGCATCACCAGGACGGCTTCGACTCCTCCGTGGAGAAGGCCGTCGCAGACGCGTTCTCCAGGGCTAATCCGCTCGAACGCGAGCGCGCCCTGGATCGGGTCCGCTGGGCCACCGCCGAGGAGCTCTCAGGGTTCGATCCTTTCACCGGATCCGCAATCCTGGCCTATGCCTTGAAATTAAACATCGCGCTGCGATGGGCATCTCAAGATTCCGCCGCCGGCCTCCAACAGGCTCAAACCCTGGTCGCTCGGAATCCTCAGGAAGCCACCTCCTGAAGCGCCCATCCCACCCATCGAAACCACGGTTCAGTCCGATCCAATCGCTGAAGCCTGGTACTCAATACACCATTTCATACAGATCGCCACAGGCACCAAGGGACAGCTATGAGTGAAGCAAGCGGCAAAATCGTCGGCGTCAACGGCAACATGATCACCGTCGAGTTCGATGGCGCGGTCAGCCAGAACGAAGTGGGATTCGCCTGTCTTGGCGATCTTCGACTGATGGCGGAAGTCGTCCGGGTTCGAGGATCCCTGGCGGATATGCAGGTCTTCGAAGACACCGCCCTGCTCGGAATCGGAGATATCGTCGAATTCACCGGCGACCTCCTCTCGGTCGAGCTCGGGCCAGGCCTGCTGACCCAAGTTTACGACGGCCTTCAAAACCCGCTGCCGGAACTGGCCGAAAAGTGCGGCTTCTTCTTGGATCGGGGCAATTACCTGGAGGCCATCCCACGAGGCACGCCTTGGGAATGGACCCCCACCGCTAAGGTCGGCGATAAGGTCTCTGCCGGCCTCACCCTGGGCCAGGTCCCGGAAGGAATCTTCCAACACCATATCATGCTCCCGTTCGCGATGGACGGGAACTACGAAATCACCTACCTCGCCGAACCGGGTACCTACCGGGTCGAGGATGTCATCGCCAAAGTGAAGGATGAGAAAGGCGCCGAACACGAAGTCACCATGCTTCAGCGCTGGCCGGTCAAGGTCCCGATCCAGGCCTACCAGGAGCGACTCCGCCCCTCCGAGCCCATGGTCACCAAGGTCCGGATCATCGACACCTTCTTCCCGGTCGCCCTCGGTGGGACCTACTGCATCCCCGGCCCCTTCGGCGCAGGCAAAACCGTTCTGCAACAGATCACCAGCCGGTACGCAGACGTCGATATCGTCATCCTCGCAGCCTGCGGCGAGCGCGCCGGCGAGGTCGTCGAAACCCTGCGCGAGTTCCCGGAGCTGACCGATCCGCGCACCGGTAAGAGCCTGATGGACCGCACCGTCATCATCTGTAACACCAGCTCTATGCCGGTCGCGGCACGCGAGGCCTCTGTCTATACCGCCGTCACCCTCGCCGGCTACTACCGGCAAATGGGTATGAACGTCCTGCTGCTGGCCGACTCCACCTCACGCTGGGCGCAGGCCCTTCGGGAAATGTCCGGGCGCCTCGAGGAAATCCCCGGCGAAGAAGCATTCCCCGCCTATCTCGAGTCCGTCATCGCCTCATTCTACGAGCGCGGCGGCCGCGTTCGCCTCAAGGACGGGCGTACCGGATCCATCACCATCGGCGGTACCGTCAGCCCCGCCGGCGGTAACTTCGATGAGCCGGTCACACAGGCGACACTCAAGGTCGTCGGCGCCTTCCACGGACTCTCCCGCGCCCGTTCCGATGCCCGCCGTTACCCAGCCATCGATCCGCTCGACAGCTGGAGCAAGTATCCGAGCGTCGTCAACCCCGACCAGATCGACCTCGCACGCGGAATCCTGCGCGATGGTACCGAGATCGGTCAGATGATGAAGGTCGTCGGAGAAGAGGGCACCTCCATCGAAGACTTCCTCGTCTATCTCAAAGGCGAATACGTCGACGCCGTCTACCTTCAACAAGACGCCTACCACGATATCGATGCCGCAACCTCCGCCGACCGCCAAAAAATGGTCTTCGGAGTGATCACCGACATCCTGAAGGCATCCATGGTTTTCGATGATAAAGAGACCGCACGCCGGTTTTTCCACCAGCTGACCCAGACCACGAAGGACTGGAATCGCGTCGACATCGAGGATCCGCAGTTCGAGGAATTGAAAAACAGGCTGGTCAACATGGTTTCGGAGGTCACCGCCAATGCATAAGGTCTATCACCGCGTAGAGAGCATCGCCGGCAATGTCATCAACATCCGCGCGACCGGAATCAAGTATCGGGAACTTGCTGAGGTGACCTCGCGCTCAGGTTCATCACTCGCCCAGGTGATCCAATTGCGAGGCGACCTCGTCTCCCTTCAGGTCTTCGCCGGCGCCCGAGGCGTCGCCACCGACGCACAGGTCCGCTTCCTCGGCCGATCCATGGAAGTCCCCTTCGGAGATTTCCTCCTCGGACGGATCTTCACCGGTGGTGCCCAGCCCCGCGATAAAGGCCCGGTCCTCTCGGAAAACCTCATCCAAATCGGCGGACCCTCCGTGAACCCGGCCAAACGCATCATTCCCAAAAAGATGGTGCGGACCGGTATCCCGATGATCGATATTTTCAACACCCTGGTCGAGAGCCAGAAACTTCCGGTCTTCGCACGCGCCGGCGAGCCCTACAACCCGTTGCTCGCCCGGATCGCCCTCCAGGCCGAAGTCGATATCATCATCCTCGGCGGCATGGGCCTCAAGCACGACGACTACCTCTATTTCCGTGATACCCTCGAGGAGAGCGGCGCCCTCTCCCGGACCGTCATGTTCGTCCATACGGCAGCCGACCCCATCGTCGAATGCCTCCTGGTGCCCGATATCAGCCTCGCCGTGGCCGAGCAGTTCGCACTGCAAAACAAACGCGTGCTCGTGCTGCTCACCGATATGACCAATTTCGCCGACGCCCTGAAGGAGATCGCCATTACCATGGAACAGATCCCCTCCAACCGCGGATATCCCGGCGACCTCTACAGCCAGCTCGCAGCACGCTACGAAAAGGCCGTCGAGTTCGACGGCGCCGGTTCCATCACCATCCTGGCCGTCACCAGCATGCCGGGCGATGATGTCACCCACCCCGTTCCCGACAACACCGGCTATATCACCGAGGGCCAATTCTACCTGCGCAATGGCCGAATCGAGCCGTTCGGTTCCCTCAGCCGCCTGAAGCAACAGGTCAATGGTGATACCCGCTCGGATCATCGTACCATCATGAACACCATGATCCAGCTCTATGCCGGCTTCCGCGAGACCACCGAGAAGCAGTCGATGGGCTTCCGCATGAGCGCCTGGGATACCAAGCTCCTCAAGTACGGTGAACGCTTCGAGAAGGAGATGATGGATCTCAGCGTCAATATCCCCCTCGAAGAGGCGCTCGATCTCGGCTGGAAGATCCTCGCCGATTGCTTCGAACCTATGGAGACCGGGATTCCTTCCAAGCTGACCGACCAATACTGGCCTTCCTGAGGCTCCGAAGACGGAACTGCAGCCGCCCTCTCGTCATTCGATGAAAAGGGCGAATCCGCCCACCGGACCATCAGCCTTTCCCCCATCCAGACCTATGGCCAAGATCAAACACACCAAAAACGAGCTCAAGGCCCAAAAAGAGGCACTGCACCGGTACGAGCGCTTCCTGCCGATGCTGCAGCTCAAAAAACAACAGCTCCAGGTCGAGATCCACTCGATCACAGTGGCCATCGAAGAGAAGGAGCAGGAGGCCGAGGCCATCAAAGCCGGACTCCAAACCTGGGTGCAACTGCTCTCCGAAGAGGTCGATCTCCAAGACTACATCGCACTTCAGGCCGTCGAGACCCACGCCGGCAATATCGCCGGTGTCGCCATCCCGATCCTGAATCAGGTCATTCTCCAACGGGCGACACCCGATCTCTTCACGACCCCGACCTGGCTCGATGACGCCATCGATGTGCTCGGCAGCCTCATCGAGCTGCGGGTCAAAATCGACATCCTCGCAGAGCAAAAGAAGCGCATCGAAGAGGAATTGCGGATCACATCCCAACGCGTCAACCTCTTCGAAAAGGTCAAGATCCCGGAGTGCAAGGAGAACATCCGCGTCATCAAGATCTTCCTCGGCGACGAGCAAACCGCAGCTGTGGCCCGCGGAAAGATCGCCAAGAAACGCGCCCCCCAAGAGGAAGCCGCCTAACCCACGCTGGAGAACGACCATGATTGTCCCCATGAAACAGATCACCCTGTTGTGCCTAGAGGACGACAAGGCGAAGACCCTCCAGACCCTCCAGGAGCTCGGGGTGCTGCACTTGCATCATCTCCAGCCTCCCGAAGGCAGAGATATCGAGGGGTTGCGCAGGGAATTGGAGACCACCCAGAACGCCATCCGTCTCCTGGACCGCTTGGCCGATGAGAACGGGGCCGCCACCAAACAGGCCGCAAAGAGTCCTTCCGCCCCTACCCAAATCGTCGATCAGGTGCGCCACCTCCTCGAACAAAAGAAGACCCTCGAGGAAAGACGTGAATCGCTCACCGTCGAAAAGACGAGGCTCGAGCCATTCGGCGATTTCGAGGCCCAGGCCATCCATGACCTGGCCGATGATGGCGTGTTCGTCAAACTCTACCAGATCCCGGGACGCGACCTGCCCGAGGTCCCCGAAGACGCCCTGCTGGTCACCCTTCATACCGATGCACAGGGACGCGCCGCCGCCCTGTTCAATACCCGGCCGACCAGCATCAACGCCCGGGAATTCACCCTCCCCGACCGCTCCCTTTCCGAGCTGAAAACTGAATTGGTCGAGACCAACCAGGCACTTCAGGAGGTCAGCGATGGCTTGATCAATCTGGCGCCCAGTCTCGATGACCTGCGTGGCTATCAGGGCGATCTCGAAGACCAAATCGCGTTCTCCGAAGCCAAGGCCGGAATGCAATCCGCCACAAAAATTGCCTACCTCCAAGGCTTCTGCCCCGTGCCGCAGCTCGATCGCCTGACCGATGCCGCCCAGGGTAACGGATGGGGACTCGTCATCGATGAGCCCGATCCCGACCTGCGCGTGCCCACGCTCATCGAAAACCCCGGCTGGGTCCGCCCCATCAAATCCGTCTTCGGCATGCTCGGTATCCTCCCCGGTTACAACGAGGTCGATATCAGCGCCCTCTTCCTCCTCTTCTTGAGCATCTTCTTCGCCATCCTGGTCGGCGACGCCGGCTACGGCCTCGTCTTTCTGGGACTGACCGCGTTCCTGCGCGCCAAGAACAGGAAGGCAGCGCCGGAGCCGTTCCGCCTGCTCACCATATTCAGTGGCGCCACCATCATCTGGGGCGTGCTCACCGGGAACTACTTCGGGATCAATCCATCCTTCCTACCGGCTCCACTCGCCGCACTCCGGCTCGATTGGCTCTCGCCCGAGGCCATCGGACAGGACGCCGCTGATGCCAATTTCATGACGATGACCTTCCTCATCGGTGCGATTCACCTCACCATCGCACACGCTTGGAACTTCGTCCGAACCCTGAACAGCACCCGCGCACTCGCACAAGTGGGCTGGATCTGCCTCACCTGGACCATGTTCTTCCTGGCCAGGACGATGGTCCTTTCCGTCCCATTCCCCTCGTGGGTGACCTGGCTCTTTGTGGTCGGCTTGACCCTGATCGTCCTCTTCATGACCCCCGTGCGGGAGCTGAAGAAGGAGTGGACAGGACACGTCATGCTCGCCCTCGATGTCATCAGTAACTTCGTCGATGTCGTCTCCTATGTGCGCCTGTTCGCCGTCGGAAGCGCCTCCCTCGCCGTTGCTGTCGCGTTCAACCAGATGGCCGTCGGGAACGGGGTCAACAGTCTCCTGTCCGGCCTGATCGCCGCCGTCATCTTATTCTTCGGTCATGCCCTTAACATCCTGCTCTGCGCCATGGGCGTTCTCGTCCACGGTGTGCGTCTCAATACCTTAGAGTTTTCCGGGCATGTAGGTATGCAGTGGGCCGGCTTCAAATACAGCCCCTTCACAAGGCGGGCCCTGCCGAAACAAGATCTAACCCAATCTGTCGAATAGCTTCACAGAAGTACTAGGAGGAAGAGACCATGGATCCACAGGCCGTTATCTCTCTTGGAAAAGTCGGCGCCGCTGCCGCAATCTCCCTTGCCGCCATCGGCTCTGCACTCGGAACCGGCGCTGCCGCTATCGCCGCCATCGGCGCATGGAAGAAATGCTACGCCCAGAACAAAATGGCGCCGTTCATGCTCGTCGCGTTCGTCGGCGCACCCCTCAGCCAAACCATCTACGGCATGATCGTGATGGGGAACATCGCCACCGCAGCCAATAACGGCGCCATGTGGCACGCCTTGGTCGGCGCAGGCATCCTCGGCGGTATCGCGATGGGAATGACCGCATGGCTCCAAGGCCGCGCAGGCGCCGGTGCCTCCGACGCCCTCGCCGAGACCGGCCAAGGCTTCGGTAACTACCTCATGGCGCTCGGTGTCATCGAAACCGTCGCACTCTTCGTCATGGTCTTCATCGGCCGCGCTATCGCATAACCGCGATCGCTCCATCAACCCATTCCACGGATACGCGTTCCCCATGAACGCGTATCCGTTTTTTTTGGACCCGAAAATGCTCGATGGGGGAAGCCAAAGCTGGAGGTTCGTGTCATGAAGCGATGGCCGTGTGCAGGAACCGTACTGCGCGTTTGGACGGTAACGGTGATGTGAACAAGCGCATGCGTACAATCCAAACAGAATCACGCCTGCCATCGATCCCGATTTCGATTTCGATTTCGATTTCGATCCGACCGATCCGACCGATCCGACCGATCCGAAACCATTGCCTGAAGGATCGACCCTATTCAGACGGGCCTAGGCCGGCCCGTGTACGGGAACCGTGCCGGGCGGCAGCCCTCCCTCCCTGCGCCCAGCGCCTCCGCGCCTCCGCGAGAGTCATCACCTACCCCACCTCGATGGCACCTTGCCTCAGCTTCTCAGCCAGAACCGCGGTGCCGGCAAGGATGTCGTCGATCACCCCTTCAAGATAGCGGAAGGCCGCCGCCTGGTTCGTCTCCCAGTCCGGGATCACTTCCCATACATCCGGAATCGGCTCGTCACGCCCATAACAGACCTGATTGAAGAGCGGTAACTCCCGTCCAAACCGACCGCGCACCCATTCCTGATGATCCCTGCCCATCGCCACCGCAAGGTCCGCCCCAGCCAATACCGATTTCGTCAAAACCGTCTGCTTATGCCCACCTACATCGATCCCCTTCGTCGACATGTACGCAATCAATCGTGGGTGAACCGCCCTCGGCGTCCGATCCGTCCCCGCCGAACAGACCTCCACCCCACTCCCCTGCCCCAAGTGGTGACGCAATCCGTGCTCTGCCGACATGCTCCGAAATATGTTGCCCGTACAGATAAACATGATCACCATGCCCAATCACCCTCCCCTTTTTCTTTCAATCCCTAAACCTACCCGATTCCAATCCGACCCACAAAATCGCCGCGCCTCCACCCCGGTGGCCAATATCCACCCATACAAATTCAGAATCTGCTGACCAACCAACGAATGCTGGAAGACAAGCCATGAAACCATCCACAAGAAGAGAGTTCCTTGCCACCCTGACCTCCGCATCCCTGGGCGCTGTCGCCGCCCCATTCCTCACCGCCGATCCGACATCGCAGCCCCAGCCGATCCGCATCGGATGCATCGGCACCGGCGGACGCTGCCGCCGACTGATGACCGCCCTGCACTCCATCCCCGGCGTCCAATTGGTCGCCGTCTGCGATATCTGGCAACACCACCTCCACGAGGGCGCCAAACTCGCCGCTCCCAACGCCTTCCAGACCGGCGACTACCAGCAGCTCCTCAGCCGTACCGATGTCGACGCCGTCGTCATCGGTACCCCCGACCACCTGCATGTCCCCGTCACCATCGCCGCCTGCGCCGCCGGCAAGGACGTCTACGTCGAAAAGCCGCTCACACACTCCCTCGAAGAAGGCAAACCCGTCATCGACGCACAGATCGCGTCCGGCAGCATCGTCCAGGTTGGAATGCAACAACGCAGCATGCCGCATATCCAGGAGGCACGCGACATCATCCGCTCCGGCTTGCTCGGCCAGGTCCTCAAGATCCACCTGACCTGGAACCGCAACAGCCCGCCCGGAAGGCCGACACCCATGGGGATCGATCCCGCAACCGTCGACTGGCCCGCCTTCCTCGGCAGTGCACCGAACCAGCCGTTCAACGAACAGCGCTTCCGCAATTGGCGGTGGTTCTGGGATTTCGGCGGCGGCCTCTTCACCGATCTCATGGTCCACTGGATCGACGTCGCCCACTGGATCCTCGACCTCGACCAGCCCCTCTTCGCCACCTCCATCGGTGACCATGTCAGCGCCAAAGGCTTCTGGGAAACCCCGGATACCGTCCAGACCCTCCTCCAATACACACGCCCAGGCGGCGGCTCCAACATTCAGGCCTACTTCGAAGGCACCTTCTCCAATGCGCGCAACGCCGCCATGATCGAGTTCATGGGCACCCAGGCCACCCTCTACCTCGACCGCGGCCGCTACGAAATCCATCCCGAACCCAACAGCAGCGTGAACTATACCGAGCAGATCCTCGGCTCAGGCCCCAGAGGCGCCGACTTCTACAACAACCCCGACGGCGAACTCCTTCACATGGAAAACTGGATCAACGCCATCCGCACCCGCCAACAACCCTCCGCACCCATCCCGGACGGCGTCCGCTCCGCCGCCTCCGCTCACATGGCGAATGACGGCCTTCGGCCCAGTAGGTAGCGGTCGTCCAAAAAGGTAGCTGCTTTCCCAACCCAACCTCCCCATCCGGATCCGGAGATTCTCGCGCAGAGGCGCAGAGGCGCCAAGGCGTTTCCAAGCCGGCCATGGGTATGAATAAGGGCAATTCCTTGATCCAAACCTGTTTTTAAGGAGGAGAAATCGGGTTTTCGGCAGCGATTCGCATTATGGCCACACAACCGTTCCTGACACTCTGCCTTCGATCTCGGATCGGTCGACGCGCACGGTGAACGAAGAGTGAAGCACTACTCGTTGGTCGAAGACGTGGCCGTAGTCGCCCACCGTTGCAGGCTTTGTGTTTGATGTGGGGCAAATTTGGGAGGCTGAAGCACGGATTCGACAC
>CALLYA010000394.1 GCA_937875495.1 uncultured Verrucomicrobiota bacterium | reverse complement strand
TCTCCCGCAGAGATCGCAGAGGGCGCAGAGGGGTATTGGGAGGGGGGAATGCAGACGGTCAATGGTGAAGCAAGCTCGGGGTCGGGGTCGCTATCGGTCTCGGTATCGAAAGTGCGCGGGATGGGAGTCGGACATGAGAAACCGGGTGCCAAACTGATGTCAGGCCTCTGTCCACCCTGTCCACCCTGTCCACTCAGTCCACTCAGTCCACATCGTCCACCCTCTGCCCGCTCCGGCCTATGGCCTTCCCCAGATGCGCTCCCGTGCGAGAAGGCCTGGACCGATCAGGATCAGCGGGGCGATGACGAAGCCGCCGAACTGGGCGAACCGGCCGGTCGCGCCCGCATAGATTAGAATGGGCAGGAGCACGCCCAGGCCGAGCACGAATGCAGTGATCTTCTGGGTACGGTAGAGCTTGGTCGGATCCGCCAGCTTGGCCAGGAGCTTCGGGTCGGCGTTCTCATCGTATTCGACCTTGCGGCCCATGCTCACGACGGTCGCGCCGACCCCGATCGCGATCAATCCCCCTGTCGCCGCTTGGCGCAGGTGCAGGAACCACGGCTCCTGCCGAAGCGCGGGCAGCAGGATCAAGGCAACGGTCGGCAAGGCAAGCAGGCAGACCAAGACCAGCCAGAAGCGGCGCTCGTGGGTTTCGTCATTCTTTTCAGCCACAGGGGCCTCCTCATCATCACATTCCAGAGAACCAGCTGTCTCCCTCGATCGAATTCCCATCCCAGGTGAACCAGAAGACCGGCAGGTAGAGGGTGAGGCTGAGCCCACCCGCGAATCGCATTTCTCTGTCGAGCTTCTTGATCTTGATCGGCGGCATCTTCACTCCGCCCCAAGGGCTGCCGTAGAGAGTAAACGCCTGGAAGAAGCTGCTCCCGATTTCTCCGCCCTTGTTGATCCCGGCGATTTCGAACTGAATCCCCGCGGCACCCCGCTCGTATCCGGGCTCAACCTTGGTGTTGCGGTATCTCCCCTTGGTCGCGTAGTCCCCGACGATTCTGGCGGCATTTCCGGTGATCAGCAAGTAGATCCCTGCTCTTGGGTCGTCCGGATCGCTCCCGGCGGTGCCGTAGATGCTCCCCAGCCAGAAGGTCACCTGGGGCGACTCAAGGCGTGGGTCACCCCGTGCCGAACCGATTTGTGCGCCGGCGTATATCCAGATCACCGCCTTCCACACATTGGGTCCGTAGAGGAAGTCGAACTGGATTCCGCCGGCCGCCCAACCCTTGGAGATCGCGAGTGCCAGGGAAATCCCAACCTGTGCATCGGCCTGGGTCAGGCCGAGCGCCTTAGCGATGATGAGGACCGGCTGCGGGAAGTGCGGAAGGGCGATACTGACCAGGATGTTGACCACCGCCATCCCGACGGAAATAGAACCGAGTGAGTAGGTCCCCATCGGATCGGTGAACCGCACCGGATTGCCGTTCGCGTAAAGGAACGGATTGAAGGTTTGCGGCTGAGTCGGAATGGTTTGGTAGAGGTCCGGGGTCAGGAACCGGCCGGCACCCGGGTCGTAGAACCTGGCCCGCAGATAGTACATCCCGAGCTCGGGAACGAAGAGCTCGCCCGCATATCGCAGCGAACTGGTCGTATCCCCCGCACCGCGGGTCTGATCGCCGTACGCAGCGAAGGCGTACCGCGCGGCCACCGCGCCGCTGTTGTCAGTGATCATGCGCACACTGCCCAGGGAGTCGATGTGCAGGACATGCGTCGTGCCGTCGACCACACCGACAGGGCCGAGTCCGTAAACATACCGGCGCAGGAGTTGCCCATCGCCGTCGCGCTCCTCCATGAGCTGCGGGATTTCACGGGTCACGTCCCACAAGAGCTGTCGTACAGCGCCATCCGCCTCAATTCGACTGAGTAGGTTGGCGTGATTGTACTGCAATTCCACGAGGTTCGGTGTGGCGCCCTGCCGCTCCAGCCGCACCAGGCGTCCGAGCGAGTCGTACTCGAACTTCTCGAGCACCCCGCCGCCGGAGCGCTGGATCGGCCGGCCGGCGGCGTCGTAGGCATACGAGTCGAACCGGCCGTCTGAGGTCAGCAGCATGGAGCTGTCGTAGCCGAGCGTGCGGTCGCCCTTGGTGGTCAGGTTCCAATCCGCGTCATACGCGTAGGTCATGTTGTCCGCATCGGCGCCGGTTCGGTTTTCTTCCACGATCCGTCCCGCCGCGTCGTAGACGTAATCGACATCGCGATCGAGCTCCGTCACGCTGAGCGGGTTGCCGGCGGGGTCGTAGGTCATCTCGGTATCCCGGAGGACCGTCGTGCCATCCGCGGCAAGGGTCTCCACCCGTGTGATCCAGCCGCGAGCGTTGCGGGTGTACGTGGTCGTTGAACCATCCGGCAGGATCGTTTCGATCAGCCGGCCGGCGATATCGTAAGCGTACTGCGCTTCACCCAACGCCGTATCCTCCAGCCCGATCAGGCGGCCTTCGGAATCGTAGGTGTAATTCGTCTCCCCGCCCGGGGTCCGCACGCTCGAGAGCTGGCCGTCCGCGGTGTAGGTATACTCCACGAAGTTGCCGCCGGGGTAGTCGATCCGCTCGACGCGCCCGTTACCTGCATAGCTATAGGTCGACTGACCCGTAGGCTCATCCGCGGTCAGCAACTGGCGGTCCAGGTTGTAGGTCCGCGTCTGCTCCCATCCATCGGCATGGCGTTTGGCGATGACATTACCCGCGGCGTCGTACTCGAACTCGGTCGTTTTCCCTGTGGCATCGGTGATCTCAGTGATCCCGCCCAACGCATCCAGGGTATACGCCTCCGTCCCACCCCATGGGTAGGTGCGTGAATTCAAGGTTCCGAGCTCGTCGTAGGTAAAGCCCCAGACGCTGCCGCCGGGGGTGGTCGCCTCGACCAGGACACCCATCTCGTTGTACCCGTAATCGGTGCGACCACCGGCGGTATCCGTCGCTGCGATCAGCATCCCGGCGAGATCATACTCATACTCCATCCTCGCGCCGCGCTCGTCCTCGATCGCCGTCAATCGTTTCAGTAAGTCGAACTCAGACTTGAGCGTCGCGCCGTCGGGCAGGTGCGTCTCAACCAGGTTCCCGTCGGGGTCGTACACGAACTCGGTACGACCACCGAGCGGGTCGACGGTCGCGGTCATCTGCGAGGCCGCGTCGTACTCGAAGGTTGTGACGCCCCCGTCGGAGGCGGTCCGCTTCACGACCCGCCCGGCCTTGTCATACTCGAACGTCGTCGCAGAGAGGGCGCCCCGCGACTGACTGAGGATCCGGCCGGCCTCGTCGTATTCGGTCGTCACGGTCAAGCCGTTCGGCAGCCGCACGACTTCAGGCCGTCCCAACGGGTCGAGGGTTCGATCCATCGTCTGGCCGTTCGGATTGACGACCTTGACGACCTGCCCCTCGGCATCGCGTTCGATCGCGATCGTGCCACCGTCGTAGTTGGTGAAGGAATCGATCTGATCGAGCGCATCACGCGTGATCCCTTGTGAAAGCCCGCGCGTGTCGGTTGCACCGACCGGGTAGCCCGATTCGTCGAACTGCAGCTCGGAGGAGTTCCCGTTCGGCAGTGCCACCGAACTGATGTCGCCGTTGGCGTTGTAGCCATATTCGTAGGCGATCTCCTGTCCATCGACCATGAAGCTCTCGCGCGTTACCTGTCCGTCCGAGCGCGTCTCGATCTCGGTAGCGCGCCCGAGCGGGTCGACGAAGCGATTGACCCTGCCCTGGGCGTTGTACTCGAGCGTCAACTCGGCGCCGAGCGGGTTGACCACCTTGGTCAGATTTCCGGATCCGTCATAGCTCTTCTCATACCGCCCGCCGCCGGGAGTCACGATCAGGGTCTCATTGCCGGAAGCATCATACTCAAACTGCGTCTTCCGGCCCAGCGGATCGGTCTCGGCGGTGATTCGCCCGGAGTCGTCATATTCGTACGACCGTGTGTTGCCCTCTGGATCCATGTACGTCAGGAGATTGCCATCCGCGTCGTAGGTCCAGGTCTGAACATTGCCCAGCGGATCGACCCTTGACGTGAGATTATCATTCTCGTCATAGGTCATCGTGGTCTCGTTCCCGAGCGGATCGACCGTGGAGATGATGTTCCCCCGCGGGTCGTAAGTCAGGACGGTTGTATTGCCCAGGCGGTCGGTGACAACCTCCTGATTGCTCCCCTCCTCCCGCTCCAGGGTGATCTGGTTGCCCTGGGCATCGATCACGCCGATGATGCGGCCGTCCGCGTCGTAGATCAGCGTACCCGGTATCTGTCCGCGGGGGTCTACGATTTGCAGCAGGTTGTGCTTTGGATCGTAGATGTATTGCGTCTCTGCGCCTTCATAATCGGTGGTCGCGACCAAATCCCCGGCCTCGTCATAGACGTAGGTCCGGCGGTCGCCCTCGGCGTTGGTCACGGCCGTGATCCGCCCTTGCGCGTCGCGCTCCATCGAGACACTAGCGCCGGCGGAGTGAGTGATCCCGTTGTTGCTGAACGTCACTGTATTGCCGTTCGCATCCGTGATCGAGCTGAGGCGATAGGTCTGACTCGTGAAACCGCCTACCTGGCGGAACACGAAGGAACGCCCGTCGGTAAGCCGCAGGGTGTAGCCCGATGGGTTGTAGGTGTTGAACTCATCATCCAACAGGGTCACCGGCGAACTGTAGTTTGCGACCGGATCGACCCAGGACGGATGGGAATGCGCCAGCAGCTTGGCGTCCGTGCCCGGCATGGGGTTGAAGATCGCGCTATCGACAAACTGATACGGGAAGAGCTGTTGCGTGGCCGGCGAGACACTCATCTGGAAGCGATAGACCTTCCCGTCGGGTAGGGTCACTACCACGCGATGGTCCTTGCTCGGGGCCATTTGATAGGTCGGGAAGAAGCCGCCGTGCTCGATGACCTCCCAGTCCTCGCCCATCACACGCGTGACCTCCAGCTTGACCTCATCGGTCTCCAGCGTCCAGCCGACGCCGAAGTCGCCCTTGGCCTTGTTGCGCGAATCATAGATCCGGCGCACGACCAGTGGCAGACCGGTCACCTGCGCGAACCCGTCCAGGAATGCCATTCGTGTCACGCCCGCCGGCGGAGCTCCAGGATTCAATTCGTATCTCATCGGCGCCGAACAGACCAGGTTCCCCCAGCTATCGGCCGCGCAGACGCGCACATCGTAGAGTCCCGGAGTGAACCCGCGCGGATCGAGCAGACCGAGCACGCCGTCCGTCACCGAGGTAAAGCCCTCGGCGAAGACGCCATACTCGGCGGATCCGGCGGGCGCGGCTTCGAGCCGGTACCATACCAGGTCATCGTCCGTTGCGGTCCCGATGAGATCGGTCGGCAGGTCGAGCACAGCGTCGTCCGCGGGTGCGGTCAGCGCGACCTGGGGTCCGCCGTTGTCCGCCTGAGCGCGCGCCATGAACGTGGCATCGTCGGTCCCGATCAGTCCGGCATTGTCCTCTGCACGGGCGATCGCCGTGTAGAGTCCTTCCGCAGCCGGCAGATAGACCGCCCGGCCGTCACCGTCCAACGCGACGAGCTCACCGTTGACCTCCAGGGTCAGGTCGACCAGGCCCAGGTCGTCCGTCGCGGTCACCTCGATCGTCACCGGGTCGCCGATATTCACGATCTGCGGGGCCGCGGTCACGCTCACGCGCGGTGGTGTGAAGTCGATGGGCGGTCCGGAAGAGACGACCAGATCCACGGCCGAGCCGCCGGGGGCCATCGTCCCGCCAACGGGATCCTGGGCCATCACGATACCGGCCGGCACGTCCAGACTCCCCTCATACACGATCTCGCCCGCCACAAAGCCGGCGTCCACCAGCTCGGTCTCCGCGTCGGCCTCAGCCATCCCGACGACATTCGGGACCTCGACAGCCGGGAGCTCCACGGTGATCGTGACCTGATCCGGCGCACTGTCCAAAGCACCGTCATTGACCACGAGCGTGGCGATAAACTCGCCGTTTCGATCGGCGGTGAACGTCGGCGAAGGCGACGTGGGTGAAGACAGGACCGCGCTGCTGCCAGCCGGCCGCTGGGTCAGGCTCCATTGATGGGTGATCGCGTCTCCATTCGGGTCTGCGGATCCGCTGCCATCGAGCTGAACCAGCGATCCGATCAAGACGGTCTGGGCAGGGCCGGCATCCGCTACCGGCGGTGTGTTGGCCACGGTGATCACGATGAACTCAGGCTCCGAATCCAGGATTCCGTCGGAGACCACAAGCATCAGATGGAATTCACCGTAAGCATCCGCAGGGAAGGTCGCCTTAGGATCGGCGGGGTCGGAAAGTACCGCGTTGCTACCGGTAGGCCGGTTGAGCAACTCCCACAGATAGGTGAGCGTATCGCCGTCCGGATCCTGGGAGCCTGTGGCATCCAGCTGAACGAGCTCGCCCGGCCCGACCACCCGGTCACCCCCCGGGGCTGCGACCGGATTACGGTTGATCGTGGTCAGCGAGATCCCCGCCGATTCGCTCGACTGCTTGCCGTCATGGACCACCAGCGAGAGCGAATAAACCCCTGGCCGGTCGATCATGATCGTAGGGCGCTCTGCCGTCTCATCCGACAGCTCCGCGCTACTGTCTGCAGGTCGCTCATCGAGACTCCAGAGGTAGGTCAGTGGATCGTCGTCCGGATCGTTCGATCCGGAACCGTCCAGGTGCACGACATCCCCGACATAGACCTCGAGATCCGGGCCGGGATCGGCAACCGGCAAATTGTTCGCCTCGAAGGTCACCTGCGCAGGGACGCTCCCTGTCTGACCGTCATGAACGACCAGCTCGACCGTATAGGTCCCGCCCAAGTCAGCGACGAAGCTGGTTTGGGCCGCGTTCGGATCGAGGATCGTAGCATTGCTGCCCTGTGGCCGAGCGGTCAGGGTCCAAGCGTGGGTCAGCGTATTGCCATCCGGATCGAACGACAGTGCGCCGTCCAGGTCGACAGTCGCGCCGACCGCGATCACGCGATCCCAGCCGGCGTTGGCCACCGGCGCACGGTTGACCGTGCTCACCGTGATCGTATCGACCGAGACCGCAAACCCGTCTGATACCGAAAGCTGCAGGATGTATTCACCCGGCAGATCCACCGTGAATCGGGGATCGGCCACGGCGGCGTCATCCAACTCGGCCTGACTGCCGTCCGGCAGCTCGACAAAACTCCACTCGAGCGTGATCGGATCGCTATCGGCGTCAGCGGAGCCGCTGCCATCCAAGGTCACTTCGGACCCGACAATCACCTCCTGATCGGAGCCGGCATCCGCCACCGGCGCTACGTTGGTTCGCACCAGCAGCGTATAGTCCTGCAAATCGATCGCGTCCAGCGGATCGGCCACACGGATGGTCACAGCATGTTCGCCCAGTTCCTGCTGTGTCGGTGTCCAACTGAGCAGACCCTCCGGGGTGATCTCCATTCCGGTCGGCCCAAGCGGAAGCGTCCAGGTCAACTGCTGCCCTTCCGGATCCGTGGCAAGAACCTGGTAGAGATATGGCTGGTCGACCAATGCCACCAAAGGCGGATCGGTGAGGATGACCGGCGCCTGGTTGGTCACGTTGGCGACGATCTCCAGTTCGTAGATCTGCTCAGCCGACAGCCCTTCCGGATCCGTGGCGCGCACCACGACCTGATGAAGACCGATATCGGCGACCCCCGGTAAGAACTCCACGAGCCCGCTGGCCGCTCCGATCGTCATACCGACCGGCCCATCAACGAGCAGATAGGTGACAGACTCGCCCTCCGGATCCTCCGCACGTGCGGAATAGCCGTAGGGCAACCCTGCCACGGAAAGCACCCGTGGTTCGCTTACAAAGACCGGCGCAAGGTTCTGTCGATCCGCATCCCCCGGAAACGCCCGGACAACATTGGATGCTCCGATCGGATTCGCATTGCCGTTCTCGTAAAAGACCAGCCGATAGTAGTAGGCCTTGTTCGGCTCCAGGCCGTTGTCCAGGTATGTCGCGAAGTCGCTGTCGGTCGTGGCGATGGTTTCGAACCCGCGGTTCGGTCCGACCGCACTGCGCTGAACTTCTGCATAATCCCCCACTTTCGTCCATACCAGTTGGTTCTTGATGAGCTTGCTACGCACCATCAGATCGGTCCCGCGCTCCGGATAGACATAGATGGTGGTGAAATCGTCGTTGCTGAGGTCGGGCGATTCCGCCTGTGGGAAGAGCGCCTCCGTGCTGTCCGTCACCCGGAGTCCGATGTCGTACTGGCCAGGTTCCGGCAGGCCGGCAGCCAAGACCGCCGTCTCGCCGCGCACCCCGTCGTCGAAGTCCAACGGAAAGACGAAATCGATCTCCCAGTCCCACGACCGGATGCCGTCCCCAAAATCGGTATCGATGTCGAACGAGCCTGAACCGTCCAAGATGATCGGCTCGCCGGCCGCTGCGATATAGGGGCCGCCGGCATCGGCCGTGGGCGGATGCGGCGGTATGGAAACCAGGACCTCGATCGAGGTCACATCGGCTTGTTGCGGTGCGTTGTTGTCCAGGACCCGGAGACTGACCGTGTAGGTCGCCAACGCAGGGAATGAGGTTTCAACGATGGGGCCGACCGCATCCGGATTGTCAAAATCGATCCCGTCGGAATTATCGAAGTCCCACAGGTACTGTACGATACTGAATGTCGGATCCTGATGGTACGATCTCGAGCCATCCAGTACAACCCGCTGCCCGAGCGCAGCCGGATTCGGCTGAGCCCGGATATCCGCAACCGGCGCCTGCGTAAAGAGCGAACTGGAGAGCATAATCACGCCCCAGGCAGTGCCATACGGCCGGTCCGTAATCCAGTCCTGCCCGATCCAGCTGCCATTGACCGGATCTTGCCGGTCTAAAAGCGTACGCGCTAAACCGTTGGTCGGATCCAGGAACCAGTCGAACCCATTCTGCTCAAACGTGACGACCGGCGTCGGGAGCGCGATCCGCATCGCCTTGGTCAGCGCATAAAACAGATAAAGGTTGTTGCGCTTGATAAAATCATTGTCATTCCAGCGACTCGCCAAAAAGTTCTCGCCGTGCACCCAGAGCGGATCGGTCCGCGGTACCCCGATCCAGGCGAGCTGGACCATAGCGGAAGCGGTGGTCGCGAGACCATCGCCGCGGCCGGTATACCCATAACCACGGCTGCCCTGTGACGATTCCACCCACAAAAGGTTGCGATCCTTCACCCATTGCGGGACCTGAGTCCCGTAGAGGTGCTCACCGGCCAGGTATCCGATCGCGCCCCATTGCGCTGCGGAGTTGTCGATACCGGAGTTCCAGCTGTAACGCCAGCCGCCGACATCGCCGTCGGTCTGACCCCAGGAGTACATATCGGCCATATCCTGGACCAGCTCGCGGTACGAACGCCCCTTGATGTTGGCTCCGCCTGTGCGCGCAACCAAGTCCGGCGCGCCCAGCGCCACGAAGGCGTCCATCACCTGCCCGAGCTCGTAAATGGGCTGACCGCTGTTCACGTTCAGCGCGGTCCCGTTGCCGTTCGTGTCGGGGTCACCAAACGTCTGCATCCCGATGTTGACCGAGATCAATCGAGTCAGTAGGTAATTCACGCCCCGAATGACATTGACCACATACGGATCACGATTCGGATCCATCGTCTCCAAATGCCCGTTGATGGCAAAGGCCTGCACTGCGGAGGCGGTCACACCGGCGGTGTAGCTCGAGAAGGTCCAATGCGTCTCCAGATTGTTCGCGTCCAACGCCACCGGTCCGGTCTGAGTCTTGTGCAGGTACCAGAGCCCCTCATCGATGGCTACATTGATCTCGACCTGGATGTTCTTGGCACGGATCATGACCGGATACTCGTCGGAATACCGATTTCCGTCGGCATCAAACACCGAGATCATCGCGCGGAACGGTGTCCCGACACTCCCGGTATAGACGTGCTTCGCCTCCAGCGCACGCGCCTCGGCCGGCGTGGTAGCCGTACCCAGCACCACCGGGGATCCGTCCCCAAACCGCCACTCGTAGTCAAAGGGCAGAGGCATCCCCTCCGCAACCGCCTTCAACGTGATCTCATGTCCGGACCACGTATCGTGCGGGATCTCGACATCCCCCACATATCGCCACGGCACCGTGACGACCGGCTGGGTCGGGCTCACGACCACCTCCAGCTCCGTCGAGTCGCTCTGACCCGCATGATCGTAAACAGTCAGTGTGACCTGGTAGGTACCGGAGGTCGCGAAGTAATGCGAGACCTTAGGGCCGAACCCCACCTCTGTGCCATCACCGAAATCCCAGACGTACGAAGCGATCCCATAGTCATCGGTCGAATCAGAGCCGTCGAATGCCACGAGATGAGCGCCGAACGGGCGCGCGGGATCGACCAGTCGCGCAGCGGCAACCGGCGGTTCGCCGGTTTGAGATTCCAGATCGACCGAGGCGAACCCGGATTGACCGGCATGATCCACCACCTCGAGCGTGACCTGACCTGAGGGATCGACCGATGCAGAAACAGACTCGCCGTACAAAAGCCCGTTCGGAAGCCATAGATCGTCCAGGCCGAAGGCGCCCTTGTTGACATCCATACCGAAGAGGAAGGCACTGTCCGTGGCATAATCCGAGTTATAGAGTATCTCGAATTCCTCCTGCGCTCCCGCGGGTCGAATGAAATAGAAGGCGCCGGCATCCGGCTTTGTCTCCAGCCGCACCTCGTAAGACTCGCCCTGGAGGTAGGTCCCGACCACTCCTCGGTTCGTCCCACGCTCGTAGACATGCAGGTTCCCGTTGTTGAAATACAACCCATACACGAGGGTGTTGTAGTGCCCGGTATCAGCATTCAGGTCCTTCCAACCCAACATCATCAGCCCTGAATCCGCCGGCGTGTGGACCAATGCCTCGATCGCCCCGCCTCTGGCAATCTGGACACCTTTGTACACCAAATTATTCTGATTCCAATTGTTATTGCCGGTCACGACCATGGCGTCGTCTTGGAACACCACGCCGCGAGGGATCCATTCGCCCCGGTTGATCTCCTGCCCAGGGAACCTCAGCAGGCGTCCCGGAAGGTGCCAAATATATTGCCAGATTCCGAAATCGTCGGTGGAACCGGATCCGTTCAGGACTATCGGTTGCGCCCCTTCAAACGGGACACCCTCCACCTGCACATCCGCGGTCGGCGGATCGTTGACGGCTACCTCCAGCCCATAGGCCCACGTATCGGTGAGGTTTCCGTGGTCGACCACGGTCAGGCTCACCGTGTATATACCCGGCGCCGCAAACGAGTGGCTGACCAAAGGCGTCCCGGATTCCACGGCCGCGCTGCCGTCACCGAAATCCCATATGTACTTGTAGATCCCCGTATCATCGACCGAGATCGAAGCATCCCACTCCGCTGTCCAGGCATGCGCGCTTGCGTAGCTCTCATCCAGATAGAGCGGTCCTGTGAAATCTGCGAAAGGACCCGATATCGCTTCGACCGTGGTCACAAATTGTGTCGAATCCTGGGTTCCGGCATGGTCGGTCACCGTCAGGGTCACCGTGTATTCGCCTTGGGCCGCGTACTGTGCCGTCACGGTCTGGCCGGTCGCGGTCTGACCGTTACCCAAGTCCCACTCGTACTTCCAAATGCCGAAATCATCCGTCGAACTCGCACCGGAGAATTCAGCGGTCCATTTGCCGCTGGCGGCCATCGACTCGTCCATGACTGCCGGTCCCGTGATCATCGCGGTCGGGGCGTCTCCAGGTGTGAATCGCACCGTCGTATCCGCGGTCGCCTGCTGCCCGGAACTGTCCGTTACCGTGAGGGAAACGGTCCAAGGACCGACCCCATCCCATGTGTGGGCAACCTGCGCTCCCTCAGCCGGCGCACTGCCGTCCCCGAAATCCCATTCATACCGTGCAATGCCGAAGTCATCCGAGGATCCCGCACCGTCCAGGCTCGCGGCCCAACGCAGCTCCGAGGCAGCCGCCTCGCCCAACTCGTAAGGTCCGCCTGGGTCCGCGACCGGCGGAGCGCCCTGGACCGTCACGACCGTTCCACGTCGGGTCAGCCGACCTGAGGAATGCTCGTGCAGGAACCGAGCCACATATTGGCCCTCCTGACCCCAGGCATGCCCCACAGTGACACCCTCGTCCGTTGCGCCATCGCCAAAGGTCCATTCCACCGGATCACCGGCGGTGACATCCGCGCCATCCGCCTGAAGAATCAGTTCCTCGTTCAAGGCGACAACCGGTTCGAACGGCTGAATCGCGATATCCAGCGGCTCCGGCAAGAGTGGTGTGCTCAATCCCAACGCATTGCCCGCAGGCCGGCCCGGAAGATCCACCCGCGCGCCGAAAGTGCCATCACCATTGCCCGGCCAAAAATAGTTCATGCGGGCGGAATACGCGGTCAGCACAATATCCAGATGCCCGTCCCCATCAAAATCGTAGGTGTTGAAGGCAGCGTGATTATCGATATCCAGTTCGGGCACCGCCACGCCCGCCGCGAACGTTCCGTCGCCCAACCCCGAAAACAGCGTGATGCTTCCGCTTGCACCCTCGTTCACCAAGACGTCCAGGTGACCGTCCTCGTCAAAGTCACCCGCCGCCAGCCCATACGGATCGCCACCCGCATCGCCCACGACCTGGGGCGCCTCTGTGAACGTGCGATCATCATTGGACAGGTACAGACGCACGATCCCGTCGCCATAGGTCGCACGCACAATGTCGAAGTAACCGTCCTCGTTGAAATCCCCACCATCCATGGCCCGGCCGTTCCCCGGCCAGGTGAGCGTCTGCTGGACGAACGTGCCGTCACCATTCCCCCAATAGGCACCGACTGTCCCACTATTCCCGTTGACCAATACATCAAGGCGCCCGTCCGCATCGAAATCGCCCGCCACCGCTCCCATCATATAACCGCCCGAATTCGGAGTCACCAGCATCGCCACAGGAGCTGCATAGGTCTTGTCCGGCAGACCTTTGAAAAAGAAGGGCTGAATGACGTTCCCCGATCCGTTGCCGCCAAAAACCAGATCATCCACGCCGTCCCGATCAAAATCCCCGACTGCAGCACCGCGAGAATTGCCGTTCAGACGCGCGATCTCAAGCAACTCGGTAAATCCGCCTTCGTCATAGAAGGTGACATAGTAACGGCCGTTGTCGTCAGCGATCGCAACCACCGGCGGTACCACGGGATCGCCCTCGGCGGCAAGCAGTTGAACCGCCCTGAAGAACCGTACCGAACCAGGCGCCTCTGTGGTGACGGGAATCCACAAAAAGCTCTTCTCCAGCCGCACCTCTGTGACCTCTTCCCAGTCCTCTAGGTTGGCACTCGATTGCACCAGAACGACACTGCCCACCTGTCCGGTCAGCAATAGCTCGACCGCCCCACCATCGTCGGTGCGAACCAGTTCGAGTGTGACCGCGCGCGCGCCTGGGACGATCAACAACATGCCGAGCGCAGCAATGACGGCCGCGGTATGCAGATTGAACGACGGTTTCATAAGTCCACTTCCTCTACACTTCCAAAATTTTCGGGGGGATCACGCCACATACCGGCTGGATTTCCAAACGAGCCACGGGATGGGCACTTCTCAGTCCCCTCCCCCTTGTCGGGTGATGGACCCGATGCGGAACAGCGTCTTGACAGGCGGGTCGCGCCGCATGCTGTAGAATTCGAACTCGCCAATAGCCACGGATTCACCAGGATCCAATACGGCGTCCTGATTACCGACACGGGACAGGGCCGTCAGGAACGCGTTCGTCAACCGAAGCTCATCCGCCCCCGTCTCGGTCTTCCCGTCCGGACGCCAAATGCGTTTGTCCGCGGTCGGCATGTAGGAAATGCGTAGTTCTTTTGAGAGCGTCTGCCCACTGCCTGCGGGGTTGGTGAGCACGAGCGTACCCATCAGCAGACCGGTGCTGTAATTGAGCCGCCACCGGAAGTCGTAGCCCACCCACGGAGTGACGTCCCCATAGGCCTCGCTGATCACCCCTGGTGTGGCCGCACCGGAATAGGTCAGCAGGGTCTGCGTCCCCGCATTCGCCCCCTGCTGGACGAGCGCTAACGGACCCATGCGCTGCCCGGCCGAAGAGATCCAAATCGTGACGCTCGTCTCCCCCTGGGGCGCCAGATCGCCCAATTCAAAACCAAGCGCCATCGCGACGTCGTTTTCTTCACCCATCGGCAAGGCGTTCGTGTTGGCGAGCGCCCCACCGTTCAACCCCTGGTGCAGTGTCCCGGGCGAGACATAGCCCGGCTCGGCAACCATCCAAAAGTCCGGCGCGATATCCGCCGGTCCAGAACCAGGCGTGCCCTCGACACCCGCGAACTCATCGAAGAACGTGTTGGCCTCCTGGTCGAGCTCGCCATCGAAGAAGGAGAAAAACCGCAATCCGGCGAAGGGCGCCTGACCCGAGTTCGCTATGGTGTATTCGATCTGCAGGCTCTCGCCGGCCGCCAGCCAGGTCGGATTCACCGCGACCGAAAGCCCATCCGGCAACGCATCCCGCGAAAGCTTCGCTGCGCCCCCCGGATGCTCTCCATTGAGGTCCTTTCCAGGAAGAAACAAGTACGCATCCAAGGCATGCACCGCACCGCCACTCCCGAAGGTCAGGGGCCGCTCAAACACCTCGCCGGCTTCGCCCTTCGGTCCCAATAGACCGTCACCCTGGGCGACTCCAACCCGAGGAAGGACCAGCAACGCAATGACAATCATCCCGATCGTCAGGTTGCTCCAGTACCGAGGCGGACCCCATGCAGCCGCCCTTTGATCCGCACCGATCCACGCTTTCATTCCAACCCCTCCAGAAATTCAGTCATCCCCCAAACCGCACGATCTCCACGCCACCACCAAGGCAAAGCGCCCAAAGGACTAAAATTCCTTGACCAGGGTCAGCCCGATGACATACCCGCTGACATCCACCTCGGTCTCGACACCGCCCACTTGCACCTCGACCTCGTCAGCGACCCAGTCGTAGCCGCCCATCAAGCCGATCGCCCAGGTTGGAAGAAACGCCCAGTCCACCGACGCCCGAATGCCCAACCCGGGAAGCAGGTCATCCTCCGATGCCTGTGCACTCCGCCGCATGGTGGAATTCGCTCCCCCCGCGCCGCCGGACCATTGCACCGTCTCCGTGCGGGTGGCCTCGACGTCCAGGTACGAAAGCGAGACGTACGGCTGGATACCAAAACGAATCACATCCAAATCTCTAAGTGCACAATCGAGTCGTGGCCCCAACCATACCTGGTAGAGCTCGCTCTCGACCTCCAGCTCCACCCTGCCAAGGGCGCGCCAGGTCTGCGAAGATGTCGTCACCTCGTCCCTGGCCTGTGGGATGTTCGAAATCACATAGCCCGGTCCGGCATACGTCCCGGAATAGGGTGCCGGCGGCGGCGGTCCGCCCTTGGACGTGTCGTACGTATCCATCACGCGGTAGGTCGACCGACGGACTAGCTCCTCGTATGGCTCCCCAGCCACTTCGACCGAGTCCATCCAAAATCCATTGAATCCAAGCGTAACGGAAGAATCGAGGCCCATGACCTTCCAATCCCGGCTCAGCTCCAACGAAAACCCCGGCGCCTCCGTCTCCTCGTCGAACTCGAGCTTCTGATTCCGAACCACCGATTGAGAGAAACGCTCGCCGCCGGCCTTCGTAAATCGCAAGGTTTCGCCGGCGGCGTTGTACTGCCCACCGTCGCGATACCCCCAGTACCAGGTCAGCCCCGGGATCAATGTCCCGGGAAAAGCGGTCCCAGGATCGATATAGACGAAGCCGTTGTCATAATTGCGGTTGGCATAACCACCCAGACCGCCGATCCCCGCCGGCGCCCGATTACCGCCCGCAATCGGCGGAGCCGCTCCCGCGGAGGATACACCGCGGATCCCGACATCCATGTTGCCGCGATACAAGGCCGAGGCACGCACCGTCCAAAGCATCTCGCGCTCTTGTTCATCCATCTCCTCCATCCAAGCCTCGGACGCACCTGCCATCTCCTCAGGAACCGACTCTGTTTCAGGGGCGTCCGACTCAACCACGGGGGCGCCGGACTCGGGCACGGCCACAACCGGCTCAGCCTCCACATCACCCTCCAGTCGGTCCGCTGGAACAGCGGGCTCTTGCGCCCGCAATGCCTGTCGGACAGGGAAAAGGCCCCACGCAAACGCAAAACAGACCACACACAACACTGACCGAAGGTTCCCATTCATGTGGACATCCCCCCCCTCGCTTCGCCTCCCCCTTGTGCGCCTCCGCCCGGGATCAGAAGCCTGGTCCCAACCAGCCCGCACATCCTCATCTCCCCACCCCTCGATTCAATGATAAGCGCAAATTACCGCCCGGGGTTTTAATGTGTCAATCAAATTAACCAAACTCGACGAGGCGGGGATTTAGACAAAGTATCCAAATATTCCAATCCTAAGCACATAGCACAAAGCGACGAAGCACAGCCGATCACCCGGACACGCCTCGTCCCCCTTGCCTCTGTCGCCAATCGCCGCTGCCGGCCGCTCGCCTCAGCCCGAGGTCGTCCGAAATTTGGAGAGCCTCCCGCAGAGGACGCGGCGGCGTTTTCGACTCGGTTATGTGGATGGGGTGGGTCGATGCCCTGACGCATACCCTTTCTGGGGTAATTGGAGGGTATCCTTTTGCCTGCACGACCTAGAGGGTATCCGAAAAGGCGCGTTCCATCATGCGTCGCCTCCAGGCAATGGTTGCCGA
>CALLYA010000393.1 GCA_937875495.1 uncultured Verrucomicrobiota bacterium | reverse complement strand
CCCCGATAGGTTGTTCGAAAACGTCACCGCGCCCTCTGCGGGAGGCTTTCCGGGTGCGGATGGGGAGGTCAGGTTGAGAATGCGGCTACCTTTTCGGACGGGCTCCAGCTATAGCTGCTGCTCCTCGCCCCGATGGCGAATGGTCAGGACCGGACAGCTCGCGTGCCGAACCGTTCGCTCCGCGGTGCTCCCCAGGAACATGTGGCTCAATCCAGTCCTACCGTGAGTACCCAGCACCAACAGGTCCGCCATCAGGTCTTGCACAGCCTCCAATAGCCCCCGGTAAGGCACCCCTCGCCGGAACTCCGTTCGAACCACGAGTCCCTCCTTCTGGCTCAATTCCTCGGCTAAGGACTTGAGGCGATTGGTGGCCGATTCCTCCATCTGCCGCTCCAACTCCACCAGATCCACCGCCCAGGTGGAATCCGCAGGCGCAGGGACCGGCTCCAGAACATGCACCAACACCAGCTTAGCGTTGTTCTTCAACAGCTTCGCAAGCCCGACCGCATACTCCAATGCCAGCGCTCCGGTTTCACTGAAGTCCACTCCTACCAAAATCGTCCGAATCCGGTTCATCCATCGCCTCCTTTGTATTGATTCCATCATAGCTCAACCGCAGGAAACCGTACACCCCACCGACACGACAAGGGAAGTACCTTGGCCGCAACTCGTCTCAGACGTCGAGAATCCGCTTTGCCCAAACAAAGGCCCCAATGAGGTCGGGATCCGCCGCCGCCCATTCACAGACCTGCATCTGGGGAGGCGATAGATGAACAAACGAATTCCGTCCAAGGGCCAAACCCGTATGCGTGATGGCCCCCGTCGAACCCAGGAAGAACAGCAAATCGCCCGCGCACAACCCGGAACGATCCCAGCGTGTGCCGACAAGCCGACCACACCGCGCCTGTTGACGGGCATCCCGGGGCAGATGGATGCCCAACTCGGCATACACCCCCTGCACAAACCCGGAACAATCGAGCCCGGTCCGCGCACGGCCGCCCCACACATAGCATGCCCCACGGAATCGGTTCAGGGCGGCGCGCCAGCGCTCCTCCCAAGCCGGCCACCCCGCCCGCCCCCCGCTCGCGAACCACCGGTGAAACGCCTCCGCGCTTTGCTGGATCACCGCCTCACCCATGACCCAACCCCAGTATCCATCCGCGGAATGGACCAGTAGCCAGCCGGTGGCCGGGTCGGAGGTCAATACCCACACCGGCTCTCCCAACAGCAACTCCGATCGAATCTCACCGCCCTGGCCGGGCACGCCACAGAGCGGGATCTGATCAAACCGAACCTGCCCATACCCACCGACCGGTGCCGACTCATCCCGGTGCTCATCGGGCAACAACCGGGCGTGAACATGCTCGGATCTCAGACCCACAGCCAGGAGCAGCCCCTCGACCGCCTTAAAAAAACGCGGATGCTCCGCCCACAAATCCACCGAGAACGCCCCGTCGGTCATGGCCAATTCCCAGGCAAGGAACAGCCCCTGCGAAGGCCCGACGATCTCAGTTCGGTAACTGCGCAGGAGATGCTCGACCTCAGCCACCGTTTCGGGGGGGCGATCGAATGGCCACAGATGGCGTCCCAATGCATCCATGGAAGCACGGCTCGGATCGCCCCCCCATCCCCCCGCACGCTCCGCCGGCGCGGCGGCCGAATTCAGCTCCTCAGCCGAACACACCGCGCTCCATACTCGCTCCAACTCCCTGATCAGCCCATCCAGAATCGGGTCGAGCGCCCCCCCCGCACGAAGTGTCACCCGCCAGCTGTCCGGAGCCATGCGAACGAATCGGATGCCGCCCTCGGCCGTGTCCCTTCCCGTGACCACCTTCAGCCGGAGCTGAGGCCCGTCAGCGACACCCTTGGGGATCGTGTAAATCCGCCCATCCCCAAGACTGAAACAGTCCAGCAGCCGTCCGCCACGCTCCGTCAAGGTATGCTCAAGCCGATGGAAGAGGCTCAAAAGCCAACCTGCATCAGACGGGACCCCCGGATTGCTCCACGCCAACCGCAGCCGACACCCAATCAACGATCGATTCATCTTCCCCAACCCTCCAGCCGCCGCCGATCACCAATACCCTCTTCCCTTCCCACCAAACCGGCCCGTTGAAAATCCTCCTCTGCTCGCCGATCCTCCCATATGCACACCATCATGGCCGATGAAAACATCCCCCTTGCCCAAGACGCCATGCAGCGGTTCGGTAACGTGACGACCTTTCACGGTCGGCAGCTCCGCCAGGCGGATCTCCAGCATGCCGAGATCCTGCTCGTCCGCTCCATCACCCGGGTCGATCATAGCCTGTTGGATTCCACACCGGTCCGCTTCGTCGGCACGGCCACGATCGGGACCGATCACATCGACCAGGCCTACCTCGCCGAACGAGGAATCGCTTTCGCGTCCGCAGCCGGGTGCAACGCCAACAGTGTCGCCGAATACGTCATCGCCGCCATCCTTGAACTGCACGCCATGGGACTCCTGCCGCCGCCTCAAACCGTGTCGCTCGGGATCGTTGGGGTCGGTCATGTCGGCTCAAGGCTCGCTGAAAAAGCAGAGGCTCTGGGGATCTCGCTCCTGCTCAACGACCCTCCACGACAGCGCCGGGAAGGCGGAGACCAATGGTGTAGCTTCGAAACACTACTCGCCGAAGCCGATATCATCTCCTTTCACGTCCCCCTCCATCGTAGCGGGATCGACTCCACCCTTCACCTGCTCCATCGCGCCAATCTCCGTTCTATCAAGCCGACCGCCGTTGTCATCAACTCCGCACGTGGCCCGGTCATCGATAACATAGCCCTGGCCGAATGGCTCATCGCACACCCCAAGGCAGCCGCCGTACTCGACGTCTGGGAAACCGAGCCGGCCTTCTCCACCGCGCTGGCCCGCCTCTGCACCTTCGCCACCCCGCACATCGCCGGCTACAGCCAAGACGGTAAACTCGAAGGCACCCGGATGATGCATGCCGCCGTGGCGACCCTCCTGGGCACCCAACCCGATTGGAGCCCACCCATCCCCCCAGTGGTCCCCCTCAAACGGAACCTGACCACTCAGGAAGCAGCCTTACCACTGCATGCCCTGGTACGCATGCTCCTTCGGGAGCGCTACCGGCTGGAGGACGACCACCAGCGCTTCAAAAAACTCTTCTCTATGGATGACCATGCCCGCGCCCAGGCCTTCGACACCCTGCGTAAGAGCTATTCCGATCGATGGGAATGGCGGCACACCACCCTCGTTCCACCAGAGGCCACAGACGAGTCCTCGGACCGAAAGTGGAGAGCCCTCCAGCAGCTCGGATTCGGTGTCGCCAGAGGCTGACCCGCCCAGCCTACCAGCCGATCTTACGCCAGTAGATATAGAGGCCGACCAGGGTAAGCTGCAGCAGGATCACCACGGCAAACTTGATGCGAAATGAGCCCTTGGCCGTCTTGTGCCGGAAGAGCCACATCCCCATCACAGCCCCGAACGACCCGCCAAGAAACGCGAGCCACAGTAAGACCCGCTCCGGAATTCGCATCCGGTCCGATCCGGCAATCGCCTTGTCGTAACCATAGGCCCAAAAAGTCACCAGATTGACCGCCCCGATCAAGGCCAATAGCCAATCCAGCTCACGAAATAGGAACTTGATCAAACCCAGCAGCAGCAAAACACCGATCAGCGATAGCCAACTAAACCGGCGATACGGATCATGCCACTGCAATCCAGCCTTTGCGTTTTTTTCCATCTCTGTTCAGTCCTGGTTTCGAATTGCCACCCGGCTCACTCTATCCACGAATGCCATGGAAAGCACAAAATCCGAATGAGATCCGCGGACGATGAAGAGGTGGAAGATGAATCCGCCCCCTTCTTGATCGGTTCCTGGATCCCGTCCGATCTGTCCGATCTGTCCGATCTGTCCGATCTGTCCGATCATTGCATGAATCGGTTTCGGGATCGGAATCGATTCCTGTTCTGCTTGGTGCCTGGCCCTCATGGACCGCTCAAATTTCGCTGCCGAGTGGTGTCAGCAACCTAATAATACCGGCTTCTCATGTCCGAATCCCATCACGCTTCCTTTCGAAACCGAGGCCGATAGCGACCCCGACCCCGAGCTTGCTTCGCCAGAGCCCTTTTCGAACGACCGCTAGCTGGCTATCCGAAAAGGTCTCCGGATCCGGATGGGGAGGTATCCCGCAGAGATCGCA
>CALLYA010000392.1 GCA_937875495.1 uncultured Verrucomicrobiota bacterium | reverse complement strand
GTCAATGTGCTGGTCAAGCCGATCCGCTCGGGCCTGAAAACCAATCTGATCATCACCACCAGCCGCCGCACGTACTTGCTGGAGCTGACTTCGACCGAACGCGCCTGGATGGCGTCGGTGTCCTGGGACTACCCGCGCGACCGGATGCTGGCCTTGCAACGCCAGGCGCAGGCGGCCAGCATCGCCGCGCCGGTCGATACCGGGCTCGCGCTGGAGGACCAGCGCTTCCGCTATGCGATCAGCGGCAGTAATCCGCCCTGGAAGCCGCTGCGCGCCTTCGACGATGGCGAGAAGGTCTATATCCAGTTCCCGGCCGGCATCGCCCAAGGCGAGCTGCCGCCGCTGTTTGTCATCGGCGCGCAGGGCGACGGACAACTGGTGAACTACCGCTTCCGCTCGCCGTACTACATCGTCGATCGGCAGTTCGGCGCGGCCGAACTGCGCCTCGGCGGTGACAGGGGTGACGTGGTGCGCATCGAGCGCACCGACGGCGTGACGCGGAGGAACTGACCATGAGCCAGGACGACACCCCGGATATCGCCACGCCGCAGGCCGACAAGGTGGCGCCCGAAACGGTGGCGCTACGCGCCCAGCCGCGCCCGGTCACACGGCTGAACCGGCGTACCCTGGCCGCGCTCGTTGGCGGACTCTCCGTCGCGGTGTTGGGTGCCACCATCTGGTCTTTGCAGCCATCGAAGCCCCGCAGCGGCAACGATCCGTCCGAGCTATACAACGTCGATCGTGTGTCGCGCTCCGAAGGGCTGGAGCGACTCCCCACGGACTATTCCATGTTGCCGACGCTGCCGCCCGACGTGCCGGAACTGGGGCCACCCCTGCCTGGCGATCTCGGGCCGGCCATCGTCCATTCACAACAGCCGGCAGTGGCCAGTTATGCGCCACCGGGCCATGATGCCGAGGCGGCCGAACGCGAAGCCTTGCGCCAGGAGGCCGAAGCAGCGGCGGCTTCGTCGGTGTTCTTCAGTACGGGCCAAGGCCAGACCACCGCGGCAGTGGCGCAGGCGACACAGGGAGCCCCTGGCATAGGCAGCACCCTGGCGGCCTTCGACCCGCTTGCTGCCGGCCCGGCCTCGACGGCAGCGCAGCCGACCGACCCGACTGTCGTCCAGAACCGGCAAGATCAGAAAGAGGCGTTCCTGCAATCCGGTTCCACGGAAACCCGTAATTCCGGCAACCTGCAATTGCCCGGTTCGCCGTATCAGGTGATGGCCGGCACGGTGATCGCCGGGGCGCTGGTAACGGGTATCCAATCCGACCTGCCGGGCGACGTGATCGCCACGGTGACGGAGCCGGTCTATGACACGGCCACCGGTCGGCACCTGCTGATTCCACAGGGATCGCGCATCCTGGGCCGCTACAACAGCCAGGTGAGCTACGGACAGAGTCGCGTTCAGGTCGTCTGGAACCGGGTCATCCTGCCGGACACCTCATCACTGACACTCGACAACCTGGTCGGCACCGACCCGGCCGGGTATGCCGGCCTGGAGGATGGTGTCGATTGGCATTGGGATCGCATCTTCGCCGGCGCCGTGCTGACCACGCTGCTGGGCGTCGGCGCCGAACTGGCCGCCCCGGAGAACCGCCAGGACGGCGACCGGATCATCATCGCCGGCCGCGACAGCCTGCAAGACACGGTGAATCAGGTCGGCCAGGAAGTGACGCGCCGCAACCTCAACATCCAGCCCACGCTGACCAACCGGCCCGGCCTGCCGGTGCGCATCATCGTCAATCGGGATCTGGTGCTGCGGCCTTACCAGCCAGTGATCTTCAACCGAGGAGCTTCGCAATGAACACGACACGCAAGCTGCGGCTGGGGCCGCTGCCCAAGACCGAGACCATCAAGCTGACCTTCGCGTGCCCGGCCAGCCTGAAAGCCGACCTCGACCGCTACGCCGCGCTGCACGCACAGACGTATGGTGAGACGGTTGATGCAACGACGCTGATTCCGCACATGCTGGAGGCGTTCATGGCCGGGGACAGGGGATTCAGGAAAGGGACGACGACCCCGAAAGCCCCGCCAGCGCCCCGACGTGATGCGTCGCCCACATAGGCGCGGTGCCGTCCGCTGCAAAGCAAAAGCGCAGGCCATCGACCTGCGCTTTTGCTTTGGGCTATGGCTTGAAGGAGCCTTGTCGTATCATGATCGCAGCCGCCATCAAATACCCGCCCGGACACTCTGGAGCCCGCAACCGCATCGCTCCCATATGGCTCCCAGCCTACAAGAGCAGGACTGCCCGGAGGGCTGGTATAAAGGCGCAAATCCTTGCCACACTTAGACTTCAGCCGACAGGCTCGCACTTAGAGAGTGCTTGACATCGGCCATTTTTTGGACGGGCTTCAGCTGGTCCTGTCGACTCTTGCAATTCATACCCAATGGACGCGCCTATGACGACGTTCTCCAGACTCTCAATCTCCTTGGCGTCCTTGGCGTCTTGGCGGTTCATCTTATGGGGCCGGCCATTGCCGGATGAACTGTCCACTTGGATTCGATTCCGCCAGCGGGATGCATGAGGCTTGGGAATTCAACCGCCAAGGCGCCAAGAGCGCCAAGGGGAGAGGGGTATGTCAAGGTGGGAAATGACCTGAGCGGTCCAAGTGCCAACCAGGGCAGGAAATCGATCCCGATTCCGACCCCGGCCCCGATTCAGACACGGATCGGACGGATCGGGCACCATGGCCTGGAGGTGACGCATGAAGGAGCGCGCCTTTTCGGACAACCTCATGCAAAAAAGGCAATGCCCAATCACCTGTGAGGCATGGGCCTCGCGGTGTTGGGCATTGGCGAAATGGCTGGAGGTGCATCCACCCTTGCTTGTCTCACTCAGGAGGGAATGCCTTCAGCCTTAATGCCGGCCTGCTGCTCACGGGAAGCGCATGATCCCGTAGGTGGAGGGCCGGAAGTAGAGGCGTGCTGGAGACCAGAGCGTGACTTCGGCAGGCTGACCTTCTTCCAGGACATTGGTACGTACAAATTGGATATGCCAGACGGAATCGGCGGTGATTTCGGTCTGATCGACGGAGAGCGCCTTTACAGGGAGGGCGATTTCACAGGTCCACTCCGACCAGGTTTCGCCGGTCTCGTCATCGGTGACCTCCTTGAGGTTGACGCCGGTGCGCACCTCTTGGCCCTTCCAAAGGGCGTTTGCACGCCAGGGGCCTGGATCGCCGTCGGCGCCGACGCTGATGAGGTTGAGATCGGTCAGGACATTGAACGGGTTGAGGTAGAACGCCCGAACATTGGTCTCATTCCGATCCGCGTCGACCAGGACCCCTACGGAATCGCCCTCCCAAAGCGGCTGATCTTCTTCGGCGGTGGTGGTATAGGGCGTGGAGACAAGCTTCTCACGGCCGCGGAAGGCAACGATGATTCGGTATTTCTCGTGCACAACCGATACCTCGATCGGTTCTGCACCGGGGAGCGGCGTCTCCTCACCGAGCGACTGGCGAACGACCTGGGTGAAATCCCGGGTCCAAAAGGCGTGCAACCAGGCTTGCTCATTCAGGAGACCGTCGACCGTGATGGAGGAACGTGCGAGGAGGGCGTCGTACTCCCGCTTTTGGACGTTGGATTGGTTGGGGAGAATGAAATCTAGCGGGTAGGTAATGGTATCGAAGATGGTGTTCGTCGTTTTCTGAATGGTGCTGCACCCTGCGGTCACGAATAGGGTGCAGAGTAGAAGAGCTGAGAATCGGCGCATGTGAAATCCTCCGGAGTCAGTAGATGTAAGTGCCGGTCTGGGGTGGTGGTTGGGTCCTTCCAATATGCGGCTGCTATCGGATGACGATATTGAGGAGTTTCCCCTGTCTGGTATCCGCTTGAATGACCTTGATGATCGTCTTGCCTTCTAACTGATTGCTGATCCTGGGGGAAGCCAGAATTTCCCGTTGGAGGTCCTCGGCTTGGAGGTCGGCACTGACCGAGATCCTGTCTCTCAGTTTCCCATTGATCTGGACAACGACCTCCATGGTGTCTGCGACAAGGGCACTGGCATCAAAGGCGGGCCACTCGGCACGGAACACAGAGAAGGGGAGTCCGAGTTCCGCCCAGAGTTCCTCGCCGAGGTGTGGGGTAAACAGGGCCATCATTCGAACCAGGTGCTTGACGCTCTCTCTGACCACAGCGGGCTGGGCATGTTCGAATTGATCGCGAAGGGTGTTGTGCAGCTCCATCAACTGGGAGACGGCGACATTGTAGTTGAAACTGTTCTCCATGATCTCCGTGACGCGGCGAATGGCCTCGTGTGTCTTCGCGCGAATCGCCTTATCTGCATCGGAGAGCTGGTCGGGGGCCGGGACGGTATCCGAGGCGTCCTTGGCGACGGGGACCCAGAGCTGCATGTTGGCCCAGAGTCGGTTGAGGAAGCGATAGATTCCGACCAGACCGCTCTCCTCATAGACCATGTCCTTATCAGCGGGACCCATGAATAGAATGTAAGCGTGCAATGCATCGGCGCCGTATGTGTCGACGACGAGGTCGGGGGAGATACCGTTGAGCTTGCTCTTGCTCATCTTGGCCATCTCACCGACAACGGGCCAACCGTCGGAGATGCGCTGCATTTTTTCCTGATCGATCTGTTCTTCGGGAAGCCATACCTGCTCACGCACGACCTCCTGGCCGTCGGAGACGCGAACGATGGTATCGTCAAGGCTCTGGACCTGATCGGGCCGAGTCGGTGGTGCGGCCGGGTCCGATTTGAGTCGGTAATAGTCGGCGTGGTAGGCGTTTCGGCAGACCATTCCCTGGCAGAACAGCTTCTCGAACGGCTCATCAAACGAGATCAGGCCCAGATCGTGGATGACCTTCGTGAAAAAGCGGGAATAGAGCAGGTGCAGGATGGCGTGTTCAATGCCGCCGATGTAGGTGTCGACCGGCAGGGCGAGGTTTGCCACGGCGGGGTCGAAGGGCTGATTTGTATCCCTGGGGGAGACGTAGCGCAGGAAGTACCAGGACGAATCGACGAAGGTGTCCATGGTGTCGGTCTCCCGACGGCCGGGTCGATGGGTCCCCGGTACGGTCGTCTGGATGAAATCCGCGTTAGAGGCCAAAGGGTTTCCGCCTCTGCCGGAGAACTTGACGTCGCGGGGATGGACGACGGGGAGGTCCTCGTAAGGGACAGGATGCGGGCGATTGTCCTCGTCATAGATTATGGGGATGGGGGCACCCCAATAGCGTTGGCGGCTGATGAGCCAATCCCGCATCCGGTAATTGACCCGCGGACCGCCAAACCCTTTCTCTTCGAACCAGCGGACGATGTCGTCCATGGCCTCGCGATTGGGTCGCCCGTTGAAGGGTCCGCTATGGACCATGATGCCGTCGTCGACGAAGGCATCGGGCATATCCTCAACCCGCAGGACGGCATCGGTCGGTTGAATCACGAGTTCGATCGGCAGGTTGTACTTCCTGGCGAAGGCGAAGTCGCGGCTGTCATGCGCGGGCACTGCCATCACGGCGCCGGTGCCGTAGTCCATGAGTGCGTAATTGGCCACCCAGAGCTGCACGCGCCTACCGTTGACCGGATTGATCACATGCTGTCCGGTCCAGACGCCGACCTTCTCGGTCTCGGCACTGGTCCGTTCGACGGCGGACTGGTTACGCATGGCCCGAACGGCCTTCATGACGGAGGTCTCGAATTCAGTACCCTGGACCAGTTGCTCGACCAATGGGTGCTCAGGGGCAAGGCTCATGAAGGTCACACCGAAGATCGTGTCTGGGCGTGTGGTGTAGACCGGCAATTTCTCGCCGGTTGCCTCTACAACGAACTCGATCTCCGCCCCTGTACTGCGTCCGATCCATTCACGTTGTTGCGCCTTGACGCGATCAGGCCATTGATCGAGGCGATCCAGGCCTTCGAGCAGGCGTTCGGCGTAATCGGTGATCTTGAGGAACCACTGTTCGATTCTTCGTTTCTCGACCAGGGCGCCGGAGCGGTAGCTGCGACCGTCGATCACCTGTTCGTTGGCCAGTACGGTCTGATCGACCGGATCCCAATTGACGAACGCCTCTTTGCGATAGGCGAGCCCGCGTTCGAACATCTGCAGGAAGAGCCACTGGGTCCATTGGTAATAGCCGGGGTGGTGCGTGGAGATCTCTCGATCCCAGTCGTACGCCCAGCCCATGCGTTTCATCTGCCGACGCATGGTATCGATGTTGTCCTTGGTCCAGATGGCGGGATGCACGCCCGCCTTGATCGCGGCATTTTCCGCCGGCAGTCCGAAGGCGTCCCAGCCCATCGGGTGAAGGATTTCCTTCTGCTTGCCGAGGTGGTAACGGGCAAGGACATCGCCCAGGGTGTAATTGATGACGTGCCCCATGTGGAGGGCGCCCGACGGATAGGGGAACATGACCAGGCCGTAGAACTTGGAACCTTTGCCCGCATCGGGATCGAGCTTGCTTTTGAACAGCCCTTCCCGTTCCCAATGTTCCTGCCATTTGAGCTCGATCTCTTTAAAATGGTAATGCTCTTTCACGGCCAGAGGCCCTTTCGCCGGGTAATTGCGCTTCAAAGCAAGCAGTGCGATTGCCTGAAAATCGTGGATGAAATAGGCGCGGCCTGGCAAGGAAATCCCCGCCAGACCCAATAAGGGCGCCAAGCTAGCAGGAAAGCATCGGGCCTTCAAGCAGATCCCGGATTGCAGGTTCTCCATGGTTCCTCGAACCGGCGCCGCAAATGAGAGGATACAACGCGCTTGGGGCGTAGGCAAAACCTCGCAGGAGCGGCAGGTTCCGAAGCTGCCCGAAAAGGTCCATGGCGAAGCGGGAGTCGCTATTGCTGCCAGACAGAACCGGGATTCCCTCGATTCTCCCGATTTCGATCGGACGGATCGGACGGATCGGACGGATCGACAACCATTCCCGGAAGGAGCGCGCGCTTTGAACAAACTCGAGCAGGGCACGGACACGGATTGGCTTGTGTTGGGAGGGTGAACAGGGCTAGAGGAGAGGATGCTGATGTCGCCTTGGCGAATGCGCCGGCGATGATTGTTCAACGCAAACCTGGGATGTGTGCCATGGAGAATATGCGGACGGGAAGTAGGGTTAATCGAGGGTGGATCGTGGCGTTGATGGCGGCCTTTACGGTCGGGCTTGCTGGGGCGGCGGACGATACGAAGCCATACCCTGTTATGGACGGGACCGGTCCTGGCTGGCGCGATCTGACAGCGGAGGATTTCACGCGGGTGAATTGTGACCCGGAAACCTTTACTTGGAAGGGGCCGGGCGAAGTACACTGCACTGGACAGCCGGTCGGGGTCTTGCGAACGAAAGAACAGATCACGAATTTCGAATTGGTCGCCGAGTGGCGCCACAACCAGTTCGGCGGCAACTCCGGGATCTTTGCCTGGGCGTCACCGGCCTCGATCGCCAGGCTTGAAAAGGGCGAGGGGAGCTTACCGGACGGCATTGAGATCCAGATTCTGGACCTCGGTTACAAGGTCAACTACGAGAAATCCGGAGAGCGCAAGGCCGATTGGTTTACCTGCCATGGCGACGTATTCCCGACCGGACCAGCAAAGATGACCCTGTTTCCTCCGCTCTCTCCGGATGGCAGCCGGAGTTTCCCATCCAGCGAGCGAAGCAAGGGCGTCGGCGAATGGAACCATTATTACGTGCGCTGCATCAACGGGGAGGTTCGCCTCTGGGTCAATGGTGGGGAGGTGTCCGGCGGGACCGGAGCAAATCCGGCGACGGGGTATTTGTGTCTGGAGAGCGAGGGCGCTCCGATTGATTTCCGCGGCCTCCGTATCCGAGTTCTGCCCTAGTTTTCTGCAGGAAGTGGTGGAGTCGACTTTGGAATCGGCTCGAGCCAGTGCCGGTCCGAAAAGCCCATTGGCCGACAACGAAAGGTCTTTGAGGCCGGATGGGGAGGACCCCCGCAGAGATCGCAGAGGCGCAGAGGGTGATTGAGATGGGGGGGGCAGATACATCGCACCTGTTTTCAGCAAATGCCTTGGTTTGCAGAGAATGGTTTTCCCCAAGATCCTCCCCCAAAGGTAGGGATCATGAATTGACCCCCATCCACGCTCATGATCAGGCCGGAAACGCCACCGCGCCCTCTGTGGGAGATTCTCCGGATGGGTATGGGGAAAGTGGCTGCCATTTCGGACGACCACGAGCGAGCGCCGATGGCCGGCAGGAGGGGGTGAGCTGGTCGATTGGCGCTCGTCGATGGTTTGCGGGGACGGAGATGATGATGGGACACGAACGGACACGGATCATGGTGGCATCGGGCAATGTGCATAAGCTGCAAGAGATTCGTGCTGCATTGCCGTTGGCGGGTGTGGAATGGGTTGGAACCGAGATTCTTGCCGGAGCGTGGTCCCCGCCTGAGGAGAACGCGGACACCTTTTTCGGCAATGCGTTACTCAAGGCGGAAGCGGGCGTTCGCGCGGCCGGCATCCCCTGTTTGGCGGATGATTCCGGCCTGATCGTCCCTGAACTCGATGGTGCCCCCGGCGTATTTTCCTCGCGCTTTGCTGGAGCGGATGCCTCGGACGACGCGAACAATCGTCTGCTCTTGGAGCGATTGCAGGGGTCGGGGGACCGGCGCGCCCGGTTCGAGTGCCACCTGGTTTTGTTACGGTCGGATGGTACGGTTTGGGCCTCGGCGATGGGTCGTGTGGAGGGGCGAATCTCCACGGGACCTGAGCGAGGCAGGTATGGGTTCGGGTACGATCCGCTCTTTATCCCAGACGGGTTTAAAGAAACCTTTGCGGAGCTGGGACCGGAGGTGAAGAACCGCATCAGCCACCGCGCCCGCGCGCTGGCTGAGCTCGCGGCGGCTCTGGAACGGGACGAGAATTGATGCCGCTACCCGGCTGATGCTTTAGGACGCGGCTTTCGGGTTGGGTTGGGTACCGGTTTGGAGCTTGAGTCCGAGCAGAGGGACGAGCTCCGTCAGGCGGTCGATGCACACGACGTCCGCTGGCGGCAACAAGGTGGTTTTGATGCCCCGCTTCAATTCACTCATGGCCATTCTTGCCTGGTGCAGCAGGCCGACGTTGAAGTGGATCGGCCGCATGCCCACCTCTCGGGCGCCGGCGCCGTCGTAATGGTAGTTGTCACCGACGAAGATGATCTCTTCGGCGGTGCAATTGGCCATAGACGCACCTTTGAGAAAGATTTCGGGGTGCGGTTTGGAGATGCCGACCATTTCCGAGGCGAGTGCCACATCGAAGATCGGAGCGAGGTTATAGACCTCGATCACGCTGAAAAAGCTGCTCCCCCAGTTGCTGATCAGACCAAGGGTGAACCCGGAGTCGTGCAGCTTATGGAGTAGGGCGAGCGTTGGCTTCGAGACAGCGCTCAGGCGTTTGCTCTGCTTCTGCAGTCTCTGCATCCGGCGCCAGAGCTCAGCGGTCAGGTTTGGATCTTGCCGATCCACTCCTTCCGCCTCCAGGACCTTGCTCAGGATGCGGTCATAGAAGCTGAACTCGCTGATGTATTCGGTACGGTAAGCGTGAACTGCATCCTCAAGCCACTCGTATCGATGCGAGTATTTGCGGATATCGACCGGGAGTCCCACCTGCTTGCAGGCCTGGTTAAAAAGTCGTTCCGCGGAGGGCTCCTCAATCATGAGGGTATGCCCCATATCGAAGAAGACGGCCTTGGGTGGTGGATCGAGCTTTTCCTTGGCTGGATGCTGCCAACCCGAAGGCGAATCCTCCGCCCATTCGAGCTCCCGATCGATGTCCAAGCTCAAGGGGGAAGGGCGATCGGATTGGCGGATTACGTTGGTTCGTCGTTTGAAGCTAAAAGGCCAGCGGGGCATGGTTGTCCTGTGGGCTAACTCTGCGTTGAGTCGGGGGTGCTAGTGGGGGGGGCATCGATCCATGGGACCTCCTCCCCGCCTGCTACCTTAGAGGGCTGTCGGTGGTCAACTGTGACGGTCGGGAATCGACAATCCAACATTGTGGCCTGTCTGATTTCGAATACCCATGACACGAAATCGAACCGATGCCGAGTGTTTATTGCGTTTTGGCGGCCGTTTCGCAAGGAAGCTAGAGGCTATCCGAAAAGGTCTTCGGATCCGGATGGGGAGGTATCCC
>CALLYA010000391.1 GCA_937875495.1 uncultured Verrucomicrobiota bacterium | reverse complement strand
CCCTTCGATACCGAGACCGATAGCGACCCCGACCCCGATCTAGCTTCGCCATGGAACTTTTCGGACGGGCTCTAGCCAGAGCGTGTCCGAAAACCCCACTGGGCCACCACGAAAGGTCGCCGGGGCCGGATGGGGAGGACTCGCGCAGAGGACGCAGGTACGAGTACGAGTAGGAGTAGGAGAGGAATGCTGAAGCGGTATATTTAAATAATTCCACCAAAATGTAGGAGACAGAGCATGGAAGCTACCTACTTCCCTGGCCAGGGCGAGCACGCCACCGCGCCTCTGCGCCTCTGCGCGAGGCCTTCCGGATCCGGATGGGAAAGCGGCGACCTTTTCGGTCGGGGCTGGCCCATGGCGGTGTAAATCAGCGCGATCATCATCCCGCTCATGGGATCTCGATCATGACCGGCATCGCGGTCGTGCCTCCCGTTCCATCAAACTGAATGCAACCGGTCGCGCCGGGCAACGCGTCCGTGGCCGCCATCCATTTCAACAGGTCCGCGCGGGCGCCATCGGAGCGGCTGCATGCATTCAGCAGCACGGTTGCAGCATCGTAGGCGTATCCTGCCAACATCGACGGCAACCGATTGTAGGCCTCCTGAAAGGCCTGGATGAAGGCATGTCGTTCGTCCCTATCGCACCACCAATCGCAAGGCGCCTGCAGCATTCCCCCCGTAAAGGGGGCAAGCGCGCTTCGATCGACCAGAGACCAGCTGAAGCGGGGACCGTAGATCACAGGGCCGGAGGTGCGGGACCGCGCAATCTCCAACCAAGGGCGAGGTGTTTCGGGCCCGCCCAGGAAAACCAAGCAATCAATAGGAGCCGCCGTCTGGAACCATGCCGCTTCGTCTTCATCCGGCGGCAGTCCCGGATCATACAGGCGATGCCACACGATCGGTAGACCGGCCGCCGCCGCGGCCTGAAGGATTTCCTTCGCGTACATGCGGTCATCGAAAAGCCCCGAACCGAGCAGACCGATTCGAGGGCGCGCCCCGCGCTGGAGGAGCAGCTTGACCAACTCGGCGGCATAGGTTTCGTCGTCCGGCATCAGCCGAAACATCCATGGTATCCCCACCTGTGTGAGGGAGGGGTCACTCGTGGCAGGCGCGATCAACGGAAGCCTGGCTTTGACAGCGATCTGCTCGGCGACATGGGTGCTTTCCGCCCCAAGCCCGCCGATCATTCCGACGACCTGATGCCGGTAAGCCAGATCCACGACCTCTCTGGCACTCCCCCAGACGGAATCGTCGGATGCCTGCACAAGGACCGCCAGCTGATGGGGATGGGCGCGGTTCCAATGCGCCAAGGCCAGGGTTGCCCCATCTGCGAGCATAGCCCCTCCCTGTTCCGCACGCGGACCGGAACCCGGGACGAAGAGACCGATGCGATAAACCCCATCCGCCTTGACTACGCTCGGTTCCACCGGCCCATGATACAGGAAAGGCTGATCCCGCATATCGGCATGCGGGGACATGTCCGTTGGGGTGGATTGGCCCATAGCTATCTCCGGCAGAATAAAGAACCAGCCCACCAGCAGGACGCACCCTACCGCGCTGATTTCCCACCGGCTCAGGCGCAGGCGTGTTCGGTCCGCATTCATTCAAACATGGGATGAGCGATCTTTTTCAGCGCGGATTTAAAATCGAATTCCCGGGGAGAACCCGGTACCACGGAGTGCGATCGTTTTGTTTCATGGCACTCCATGCAGTCGGATTCCTCCGGGTACTTCATCGTAACATCAGCCTTCAATTCGGTTGCATCGATCTCCTCGCGCATCAGCGCGGCGTGAACACTCCCCGGTCCGTGACATGCCTCGCATTGGACGCCGTCTTCGATGTGGAACTGTTCCCCCCAACTCGCGCTCTGGTCGAAGGCGGTCCCGTGACATTCCAGGCAATCCTGGTCCTCACCAAGGCGGTGCGCCTCCTCGCGGATGGCCTTGCCGTAACCGAGGTAGACCAACCTATGCGCGCGCGGATCGATCCGCTCCAAATAGCCGGTATCGAGCAGCAAATATGCCCGGGAATGCGCGGAACCAGCCCATCGGGCGATCTGTTTTCCCATCTCCGGCTCGGCATGGCAATCGCAGCCGGCAACGCCGAGAAACCGTTCCTGAGGAAGGATCGCCTCTGCCAGGGACTCCGCCTCCGCAGTTGGGGACTCCCCCAGGCAATCGCCGCCGGTCCATGGAGTCAGGATCAACAGCGCGAGGATCCCCAGGCCGAGACAGCCCTTCGCCCCAATTCCGCGGGCATCCTCTACCCCTCCGGCCCTGTTTCGGAAAGGCGTCCTCATTGATCACCACCCTCTGCCGGCGGCGCCTCTTTGGGAACAACCCGGGGCAACTGAATCCCGGCGTCGGCCTCTGAGAAAAAGCGCCATGATCCGTTTTCAAGCTTGGCGATCGCGATCTCACCCGCATCGACCAGGATGTCGTTCAGAGGGATCGGCCCCGTGACGCCTGGAAACGGCTCCCGCTTCCACCGCTCCAGGGCGTCCCGAATCAGTGCACGATTCAAGCCGGCCTCGTTGATGGCCAGCAGGAGCATCCGCATACCATCGTATGCATGGGCAGCGTAAGTCTCGGGCTCCTCCCCGTCGAATCGGGCCATGTACTGGGTTCGGAAGGCGTCGAACTGCTCATTCTCACGAGTCGGATCCCAGGGGGAGGAGGCTACCGTCCCCTCCGCCGCCGAGCCCGCGATCCGAACAAAGTCCGGATCCAGCATCCGATCCGACCCGAGCACCGGCTGTGTCATCCCCATCTCACGCATTTGCTTGATGATGCGACCGCATTCCACAGCGTTGCCCCAGAGGAACACAGCATCCGGATTGACGCCCCGAATCCGCTCCAGCCGATCCCGGAAATCGGTTTCGCCGTTGTTGAACCGTAGCTCGATCGGGATCGGTCGCCGCAGCCGCTGGGAGGCTTCGCGGAATTCCTTGGTCCCAACCCGACCGTACCGACCACCGTATCGCAGGACGGCCACACGCTGATAGCCCTTGATGTCGTATGCATATTTCGCCAGGGCATAACATTGAATCCGGTCGTCCGAAATGACCCGAAACAACCACGGAATCCGGGTCTCGGGGAAGGTCGGATCGGTGTCCGCAGTGTTCATAATGGGGATCTCGACCTTGAGCGCAATGCGAATCAGGATGTGGGAATTCTCTCCGCCGATGGTCCCGAACAAGGCCCAGACCTTATCCTGGTAACAGAGGTCGACCACATTGCCGCTGAACGGCGCCCACATCCAGGTGTGATCGACCTGCACAACAGGATCGTTCTTGGTCACCAACTCGAAAGGGAGCTTGTCGCGATACCCGCCCATTGCGTTGGCCTCTTCGAGGGCCAAGAGCGCACCGTGAAACATGTACTGTCCCATTTGGAAGTACTGATGGGGCATGGCATCCCCTTCCGTATACGGAATGATGCGCTCAATCGGTCCGACAAACCCGATCTTGACTGACTCCAGTCCATCCGGTTCTGGATATTCACGGCCCGGCCCGTAGTAGTAGAGACCGGTCTGCCAGGAATCGAGGAAGAACCGGACATACGGATCTTGCCGCCGATAGGGAAGCATGTCATCGGGGGTGTTGAAGTACCGCTGATCATCCGGCAACGAGCGCAACTCTTCAGCCCCTGTGCACGGTGGCCCCGGCCGGCCGAGAGCAACCAGTACCAACAACAGCGGTCTGAGGCGACGCCTCCAGCCCCTCGGTCTTTTTGTGGTCAGTCTCATACACCCCTCCGTATCATTCACCTTGGATCACCGGTGAAATGTGCTGCGGGAGCTTCGCCCAGCTGAGGCCATGGGAGGTCCCAACCCAGACCGTATTGTCGAGGAAATCGACGTTCAGCACGAAATTGTGTCCTATGGTACTCTCCGTCTCGAATACCTTCTGGCGCTCGCCCCCCTCCCACAGTTCGACCGTCCCCCTCGGGCCGTGCCCATCGATCGGCGTATAGGTCACCCAGCGGTTGGTGTCGTAGTTGAGCACGCTCAGGCCTTTATCCGTGCAGATCCAACCATTGTGCGTGCCCGGCTGCGCCCGGGCGTAGTTGATGAAATTGCTGGCCAGGCCACTGTCGTGATCAAAGTACCCACGCCAACGGCGATAGTTGTAGACGCTCATGCCGAAATAGGTAGTCGCCCACAGCAGCCCATCGTGGAAGGCGGGGCTGGTGGTGATGTTGTGAACCAGGCCGTCATGCGGAAACAGGTCGATCTCAAACTCGTTGTCCGGGTCGAGGTAGTGCTGAAAGCGACCGGTTTCGAGGGTGTATTCGATGATCCCCCCACCCCAGGCCGCGACATAGACACGGCCGCCGCCCTGGCAGAGGTTGTAGCACCAGTTCTCGTCCGTCGGCATGTTGAGCGAGGTGAAGATCTCCCACTCGTCGGTCTTGTAATGATAGCGTCCCAACCCAGCCGTCGTCGCGGTCCAGACCGTTTCTCCCTCGGTAATCACACAATAGACAACATTGTTCGGCAGCCCACTGTTGAACTGATCAAAATTCCGGCGAACCTTCCCACCCGAGATCCAACTCAAGCCGCCGAAGGTAGCCGCCCAAACATCGCCGGTCAGATGATCGACCGCGACCGACATCACCGCCTGATGGCCGAGTCCGTCCTTGGGTTGAATCACCTCGATCGATCCGTCCGCAATCCCATAACAGACCACCCCGTTGTCGGTCCCCAGCCATACACGATCCTTGCGCAACTTATCGGTCTCCACCCAGTAGATGTGGTCGTTGGGGAGGCCCTCCTTGACCGTTAAGGTCTTCCACTCCAGGCAGACAGGTGGGTACTGATTCAGATCGGCGAGCCCCGTCAATTGGCCCAAAGGCGCCGACGCCGGCAAGACTTCGACCTCAACCGCCCATCCAATGCTGCAAACACCCATGAGCCACAGGCATCCAAACATCATTGTGCGCTTCATGAATCCCTTCCCCCCTTAGAAAGTCTTTAGGTACTGGATCAAATCATTGAGTTGTTGCTTGGTCAGGTCATTGGCGGCTCCATGCAGGTCAAACGGGTTGTACAGGGTCCAGATCTCCTCCAGCGACCAACAGCGTCCGTCATGCAAGAACGGGCCCGATTCCGCGACGTTGTTCAACTGCGGCGTGTCGAAAGTGCCCTCGGTGTCGAAGTGTGCACGGGTTCCCACATCACACAGACTTCGATTGGTATAATACGGCGGCTCGTGACAGGTGAGGCATCGGTTGCCGATCGGGATATAGCGCCCGTCATTGGTGTAGGCCCGCTCAAAGACGACCTTACCGCGCTGCTGCGCCGGAGTCAGTGTGCCATCGGCCGGGACATGTCGATTCGCCGGCAGCGGAATGGACTCGATAAAGGCGACCATCGCGTCCCGATCGGGGCCTTCGAAGCCGTGTGAGCGGAAAAAGAGCTGGGCTGCCCGAGGCCCTTCCTGGCGCGCCAGGTCAGGGTTCTTCCCACTCCATTTGAAGGGATCGGTATAGGTGATCCCACGTACGGTGCGATTGTCCACGAGATTCCCACCCAAGCCGCCATCTACGGCGATGTCGTAAATCAGACCATCGACATGGTTCTCCGGGTGACAGGTATTGCAACTGAGCTGCTTCTGAAAACTGATCTCCGCGTAGTTGAACAGGTACTCCCCGCGCCTCAGGAGTGTGACCTCGTCCGGTCCGCCCAGGTCGATCTCCCCGACCATCTCCAATCGCTCCGTATCGATGATCCCGATCGAGTCGGACAGACGCTGAGCGACGTACAAGGTCGAACCGTCCTCTGACAAAACCAGGTCTTTCGGGTTCTTGCCGGTTGGAATGCGGGCCACCGCGTATTCGCTGCTCAAGCCCAGGTGGCGCGCGATCGTTTCCAGCTCCTCGGCATCCGCCCCGATCCGGTCTGTATTGACCTTGAGGACCTCTTTGACACGGTCAAAGTCGAGAACCGAAACCATATCGACACCACTGGACGAGATGTAGAGTCGCCGCCCGTCCGGACTGCAGACGACGTCGAACGGATCGGCGTAGTAGAAATCGAGCTCGTCAAGCAGGATCACACCAATACGGCCATTGGGACGGGCCTCCATGACCGCAATCGCGTAGGTCACCATCCAACCCTGGTAGATCTGGGTCTCAGGGATCAGGTTCTTGGGGATTTCGACCGCGATCAGGACCCATTGGCCGTCCGGTGTGACCGAGGCGCCCTGAGCCACGCATCCACCCACAATGTCGGTCCGCCCTTCCACAAGCAAGGTACGCGTGTCGATCCGCGTAATCTCACAGCTCGGCGCTTCGCGGAACGGAACGGGGTTGGTCAGCTGATTGGTCACATAGACGAACCGCCCCTCGGGGTCGCTCGCAATCGCGAACGGTTGATGCCCCGCCATGATGCGCTTGACCTCGGATTTCGCGTCCAGATCGATGATGGAGATGTCGTCGCTCTGCATGTTGGCGACGATCAAATGGCCCAATCCCTCACTCAGGGCCAAGCCGTGGGGATCACCGCCCGTGACAAGGGTGTGCGTCACCTCCATCGCCCGGGCATCGATCACACTGACCCGATCGTCTTCCCGGTTGGAGACAAAGAGCTGCTTACCGTCCGCTCCGACAAGGACCTGGAACGGGTATCGACCAAGCCCCAGGCCGGCTGTCACTGACCGTGTCTCGAGATCCACGCGGAGCAGTTCGCGTGACCGTTCACAGACCACGTAGAGCGTCCCGCCATCTGGAGCAAGTGCCATCTGAATCGGCGACTTGTAGAGGTTATCCACGGGGGTGCGCAGGCCGGGGCGCACGCCCAGCCCGTCCACCACCGTCTCCAGGGCCGAGGACGAGCCCATGGCACAGACTGCGATCAGGACCCACCCGAGGCGATCCGCAATGCGCCCCAGAAGCCAACCACTCGCTCGGTTATTCGGTCCGACCATTCGCTTCATGGGAGACTCCTCCAGGGGTCGGGACTTGGACCGGTTCCGCAATCGCAGACGGCTCGGTCAGAACCAGGGTTTGCTTGGCTGCCACCCCCTCCAATCGCTGGCGCGCGCCGCTCGGCCATTCCACCTCGATCAAATCGACCACCGTATGATCCGCAAGTCCGAAGAAGGGCCGCATGTCATCCTGGGACAGGTAATTGGAGCCCGAGCGCACCTCCGCCACCTGGGTCAGACCGCCCGCCACGACCTTGATACGTGCGCCGATCCCGTCGCGATTGCCCTGAGTTCCGACGGTGCGCAGCCGGATCCAATTGGCGGCATTCCCGCCATCATTGCGCAGTAGAATCGCGGGGCCGTTCACGTTGACCACGAACAGGTCCTGGTCGCCGTCGTTGTCGAAATCGCCGACCGCAGCACCGCGGCCGATGTATTCCGTGTGCTGAAAATAGGCTCCGCTCTGGAGAGAGACGTCCTCAAACGTCCCATCGCGACGGTTGCGCAGCAGAAGATCCTCCTCGGCATAGGTATGGTGTGCGTCGCCGTTGCTGATAAAGATGTCGCGAAAGCCGTCGTTGTCGTAGTCGAAAACCGCTCCGGCCCAGCTGGTGTATTGTCCGCATACCTCGGAGATCCCGGCCAGTGTCGTGATCTCGGTGAAGAGAATGCCGTCGTTACGGTAGAGACAGCAATAACCCATATCCGGAATGAAAAGATCGAAGTCCTCATCGTTGTCGATATCGGCGAAGGTCGGACCCATGGAGGATGTCGCCTCACCGAACGTCCCGAGTGCGACACCGATCTCAAACGCCACATTGGTGAAGCTCCCCTTGCCGTCGTTGGCAAAGAGATAGTTCTCCATGGCATCGTTGGCGACAAAGACATCACCGTCACCGTCGTGGTCGAAGTCGCAGGTGGTCACACTCATCGCCCTTCCATCCGGCATCCAGAGTCCTGCCGCCTTTGTCCGATCCGAAAAGGTCCCATCCCCGTTGTTTCGAAAGAGACGATCCGGCACGCCCGCATAGGCGAGCGGCCCGGGAAACCCCTCAGGTCCGAAGAAGATGCGATACTCAGGATCAAAATCGAGGTAATTGCCGACATAGAGATCGAGCAGTCCGTCCCGATCGTAGTCGAAAAACGCGGCGTGAACGCTCCATTCCGGGCAGACCACACCGGCGTGCTCGGCCAGCTCCGAAAAGGTTCCATCGCCGTTGTTCCGATAGAGACGATTGCGGCCATAATTGCACACGTAGAGATCGATGTGGCCGTCATTGTTGTAGTCGGCTGCAACCGCACCCATTCCGTATCCGGTATCCCCTACGCCTGCGCTCTGGGTCACGTCGGAGAACGTGCCGTCACCATTGTTCCGAAAGAGCTTGTTGGTCGGCCGGTCACCATCGGTCGACTCGGCGGCCGCGTGGATCCCCGCGACGCGGTTGCCGTTCACCAGATAGAGGTCGATGTGCCCGTCCGAGTCAAAGTCCAATAAGGCGCAACCCGGACCGGTCGCCTCCAGAATGGAACTCATCTCCGAATCCCCGAAGGTGTGGGTAAACTCGATTCCAGCCGCTTCCGTGACCGCCTTGAAGACAACGGACCGCCCCTGCTCCTGGCCGTAGAGACAACAGGTCCACACCGTACAAAGAAGAAGGCCCATCCCAACGAGTGCACCTCTAGTCAGTATCATTGCCGCTCTCCTGCGCTCCCACGGATTGTTCGCCATTGTCCACCGCACCCCGCTCCACACCAGCCGACCAGCGGCATCCGAGATCCACCCATGTCGCAATCAATGCCTGTTCCTCTCCAGATAGCTCCCGGTCGGGCGGCATCGGCGCCACAGGCGAACCTGATTCGTCCGCCGAAAGACGCTCACGCAGGATCGCCCGAACCAACCGACTCGCTCGAGCATCGTTGGCGATGGCCATCGGTGGTGCGCCATCCACCCCCGACACCAGCCCGAGATACCCGCGCACCGAATCGGTGAAATCGAGGCCTGCATGCGTGGGTTTGCCTTGGTGGCAGCCTGCACACCGAGCCGCCAACACCGGTGCGATATCGCGATGGAACCCGACCGCCCCCCAACTCGATTCAGGATCGGTCAAATAGGTCGGCGCCTTCTTCAACAACGCGTCGGTCGCACGGTTTTGGGGAGACAGCTCCTTGTCCTCATGACACCCGATGCAACCGCGTTGCCCCTTGGAACGTACCCAGGCCCAGGCCCGCATCGTCGCCACCGCCAGCCTATCGGCGTCCAGGAGTTGAATAGCGAAGGCGCGATTGCCCGAGAGATTGACAAAGAACGAGCCGTCGGGCTCGACAGGGACCTCACCCAGGATGCGATAGGCATGCTGGGTCGGCGGCCATCCCCCCGGATCGGCAGCGGAGACCATGGGGGGGAATGCCTCGGGAGGCGATTCCGGCAGGACCGTGATGAACCGCGCCCAACGCACCGTGCCCAGCGGCAATCGTTTCACCTCGGGCAGGGTGCTGTCGTATACATTCATACAGTGCAGCTGCCCGGCATTGGAAAAACCTGGGATATCCAGGACCGAGGCGAACTCCACCATCGGGATCCTGGCCATCGGCGGGGAGGTCGGCAGGACCGGTTGCGGATCGAGTTCGTGTACCCCGAGTTCATCCTGGAAGACCGGCCCAAGCCGATCGCCCGCTTGGTCGAACCAATAGATGCCGAAATCGGCATCCTTGCGGGCATAGGCCACCAACATCCGCCCATCCGACAACCCTAAAGGCGTGCGGAACCGCCCCTCCATCTCCGGGCCATAACGCTGAAGCGAGTGCAACGGCCGCTGCAATCGAACCGTGCATAGCGCACCACCCCACTCCGCCGGCTCGTCCAATCCGCACTCGACAAAGGCCAAGCGTCGTCCTGGAAGTGCGCTGGCATCCAGCCTCATCACGGACTCCCCCAGGGCGCTGTAAAACAGGTTGAGGTTGTCGCCGGCCCAGGTCACAAACATCAGCGGAACGTCTTGTTGCTGGATTGAACTAAAGACCAGACGCCCATCGGAAAGGATGCACGGAGAACGTACGGGATCCGGTCCAAATGTCGTCCGCCAGAGGACCCTTCCACGCCCCGGGACTTCTTCGAGGCTATGCACGTAGAGCGCGGAACCGCCCGCAGG
>CALLYA010000390.1 GCA_937875495.1 uncultured Verrucomicrobiota bacterium | reverse complement strand
ACCGATCCGACCGATCCGACCGACCGGCAACCATTGCTTGGAAGGAGCGCGTCTTTTCGGACGGGCTCGGCTAGGGAAGCTGGCAATGGATACCACCCCCACGGCCAGGTCGAAAACGCCACCGCGCCCTCTGCGGGAGGCTCTCCGGATGGGCTCCATTTCGAGGGAATCGCGCCCCGGGTCGCAAAAATTTGAAATTGACAGAATGTACGCCCATCCGCTCTGATGAACTCCGGTGTTTCGACTCACCGGTTCAGCCCCCACACACACTCATCCCGCAACGCGCGGACACGATTGGACTTCCATTCGACTGCGGCAGTCCCGGAAATTCTATGAAGACCCCTCGCAAGACCCTATGCACCCTCGGGGTTCTGGCCATCCTCGCGGTCCTCGCGATCGTGCTCCTCTGCCAGCCCTGGTGTCGACCAGTGCTCGTCGCCATCGGAATCGCGACTTCGCCGCGACAAGAGGCGGAGGCCTTCATCAAACGTGTCGCGGAGTCCGACACCAACGAGGACTTTCCCGAGCTCTTCTCCAACCAGACCGCGGCGTGGGTCGCCTACCCGTTCGTCAAGATGGCACCCAGGGTGCGACTGTTCCGGTCCGGTGCCAAACGCGAGGCACTCGGGAGAATCATCGAAAACTACCCCATCGGAGAATCGCTCGAGGAATTCCTGGACAAGTTCGGAGGGTCCGGCCGACAGATCCTATGGGAGCTGCATGAAATCGAAAATCCCAGCAAATCCGCATCGGAAACTGAACGCGACCCCAACCGGCCCGATTACTTCGAGTCAAACCGCACCTCTACCGCAGAGCCGAAACCGCTCGAACGCGTCGATTTCAGCGGATTCAAGCTCATCGAAATCGACGAGCGTACCATGAAGGTGATCCATCCCAGCATCCAGGAGGGGGTGGAGATCTATGTGATTTTCGAGGACGACGCATGGCGGATTCACCTCCCCCATCCCGAGGCGATCGGTGATATCGGGCCGAAGCCGCAGGAGAAAACGACCCTGCCCGATCCGCTCCTGCCTCCGGATCGCGCCCCCAGTTCGGACGCCATCGAGCAACCGATTCAGTAGACCATCATTCCCACGCACCCCAGCGCACGATCTCTTCCAACGGCTTCCTCGCCTCCCGATGCCGATCGGGATAACTAGCGTCCTGGGAATAGCCGATCGGCAACAGGACCACCGGTTCAACCTCAGGCGGCAGCTGAAGCGCGTGTGCCGCCGCTTGCGCATCGAAATTGCAGACCCAGCACGTTCCCAGGCCCAACCCCGCCGCGGCCAGGGTCATGTGGTCGATCGCAATCGCCATGTCTATGTCACCGTGATCCTTGCCATCCCGTTTGCGCTTCCACGACTGCCGATGATCACAACAGCAGACGATCACCAACGGCACCTCCGCAAACCAATCCCTCGGATAGCACTGGCGAATCTGATCCAGTTCCGTTTGCTGGTCCAGGACCAGGAAAACCCAGGGTTGATAGTTGACCGCCGAAGGCGCGAGCCGGGCAGCCTCCAATACCTGTAAGAGCTTCTCACGCTCCACCGGCTGAGGACTGTACTGCCTGGATGAAAACCGACGCTTGGCCAGTTCAAGAAATTTCAACTCCATCCCAAACCTCCTCGTCTGCGTTATGCCTCCACCCGCCCGACCAGGACCCGTAGCAGGTCCTCCACCGTGATCAGGCCCATGGCCGATCGATCCGTCTCGTTGCCGATCAAAGCAATCGGTTGCCGCCCCGATCGAAGTCGCTGCATGGCCATGGAAAGGGTCGTGTCGGGTGCCAGAAACCGCGGAGGGCGTGCCACCGTCAATGCGAGATCCGTCCCCGAAGTGTGGTCCAAACCGAAAAGGATGTCATACAGATTGAACACCCCGACCACCGTGAATCCACCCTGGACGCGTTCGACCAGAGGGACGCGGGAACGTCCGCTCTCCTTGCAACGCCTGCAAGCCTGGTCAATGGTCGCATCCGCAGGCAGCCATTCCGCCTTCTCCATCGAGAGCATGATGTCCCTGACCCGCTTGCCTCGCGTGTCTATCACGGCATGCACCAGTTCCCGCTCCTTGCTGGTCAGCGTCCCCGCCAATTCGCCCCGCCGGATCAGGAGCTTCAACTCCTCTCGCGTGACCATCGGGTTTCCCGAGGCTGCATGAATGCCCAACAACACCAGCAAGCCACGCGCCAAAGCGGTCACCACCACGATCACCGGCTTGAATAGGACAAAACTCCACCAGATGGGATAGGCAAACATCAAGGCCAATCGGGTCGGATGCCGACGAAACATGACCTTGGGTAGAAACTCCCCGAAAAGCAGCAGCAACACGAAAACGATCCCGCCGGCAACGGCCTCACCCCACGCCCCCCAGGGCTCCCCAAGCCGCACCGCCATGACCGAGGCGGAGACGTTGCATAGATTCGTCCCCAGCAAGGTCGTCGTCAGCAGCTTTTCACGATCCCGTAAAAAATCTTCCAAAATCTTGGCTCGGCGGGAGCCCCTGTCGAAGTGACTCCGCACCCGCGCCCGATGCAGGGAGACAATCGCCGTCTCCAATCCGGAATAAAACCCCGAACCGAGTAAGAAAAAGAAACCCAGGATCAGCGATGGAATCATGATGTTGCACCACCCTTAAACCATTCATTCCCATCGCCCTCCGTCGGATCAGACGCAATCCGCTGAACCAACAGCATCTTCAGGCGGTGCCCCCGCACGCGCAGGGCCTGAAGCCTGAACCCCTGGATCTCCAATCGATCCCCCTGGGCCGGCACCCGGCCTAAAAACGCGGCAAAAAGTCCGCCGATCGTGTCCACGCCCTCGGCCTGCATGTCAGACCCGAACGCGTCATTGAAGTCGTCCAGATGCACCCCGCCGTCCACCCGGAAAATTCCCGGGCCCTCGGCTCGGATCGCCGGTTCCTCACGGTCGAATTCGTCCAGGATCTCGCCCACGACCTCCTCGAGCACATCCTCCAACGTGACCAGCCCCGCGGTCCCACCGTATTCATCGACGACGATCGCCATCGATTCGCGACGGCCCTGCATCCGCGCCAGTAAGATGTCCAAGGTGATCGTCTCCGGCACGAATTCCGGCGGTCGGATCGCAGCCCGAATCGAGACGCCTTCGTCCAGGAGCAAGCTCCTGACCGATAGGATCCCAACCACATGGTCAGGTCCTCCGTCGAAGACAGGCAGCCGCCTGTGCCGTGCGCGCTTGGCCAGGGCGCGCAGCGCCGACTCATCGCCTGACTGCAGATCAATCCCCACCATGTCGACCCGCGGAACCATCACATCCGCCGCGTTCTGCTCCGACAGCTCGAACACGTTGCGGATCAGTTCTGCCTCGCTGTTGTGCAGCACACCCTCCTCCTCGACGATGCTGAAGATCGAACGGTATTCGTCATCGGAGAGGGTCGCAGACTCGCTCCGCCCGCCCAACCCCGTCCAGTGCGCCATCCCCTCAGCCAGCCGGTTCAGAAAGTTCCCGATCGGAGTGAAGGCGTAGGAGAGCATCGAGATGAGGTATGCGGTCCACCCGGCAAACGCTTGGTTGTGCTGGACCGCTGCGATCTTGGGCACGATCTCGCCGAAGATCAGGATCAACAGCGTCGTGAACGGAATCGCCAGCGGCGCGGCGAACCCGGTCCCGAAGTACGCTGCCAACCGATAGCCCATAGACGAGGCGATCACATTGACCAGTGTGTTGCCCAGGAGAATGGTCGCCAGCAGCCGAGCCGGATCCGAAAGCAACCGCTCCACCATCTTCTGCCGGCGCGGGAACCGGAGTCCGATCCGCTCAATGTGGATCTGCGACAGCGAAAACAGGGCCGTCTCCGCCCCGGAAAAAAAGCCGGAGAGGAAAAGGCACAGCACCATCAGACCAACATCTATCCAAACATCCATGATCAGCCGTCGGTGAACTCAATCCCATCCCAGGTCGGGTCATAATTTCAGAAAGTTATCCAACAGATCCTTCCCCGCCTGGGTCAGGATCGATTCCGGATGGAACTGCACGCCGTGGATCGGCAGGCTCTTGTGGCGCAGCCCCATGATCTCCTGACGATCAGTCCAGGCGCTCACCTCCAGGCAGTCCGGAAGGCTGTCCCGCTTCACGATCAGGGAGTGGTATCGGGTCGCTTCAAACGGGTTCGGCAGCCCCAGAAATACGCCCTTTTCGTCGTGAAAGACCGCAGAGGTCTTCCCATGCATGATGCGGTCCGCACGAACCACCTCCGCTCCGAAGGCCGCTCCGATGGATTGATGCCCCAGACAGACCCCGAGCAGCGGACGGCTCGCGCCGAGCGCGCGGATGACCTCGACACTGATGCCGGCCTCGTTCGGCGTGCACGGGCCCGGTGAGATCAGAACCCGATCAGGGTTCATTTCCTCCGCCTCACGCACGCTGATCTGATCGTTGCGCACTACGCGGATCTCGGCGCCGAGCTCGCCCAGGTACTGGACCAGGTTGTAGGTGAAGGAATCGTAGTTGTCGATCACCAGGATCATCGCTGCCCCCTCCCTTGCCGGGCACCTTCCTCAGCCGCCTTGCCTTTGACGGCCCCGCCAGGACAGGGCGCGCCCAGCCGCTCCGCCAGACTGATGGCCTGAAGCAGGCCACGCGCCTTGTTGCGCGTCTCCTCGTACTCCATCTCAGGGATCGAGTCCTGCACGAGTCCAGCTCCCGCCTGGACATACGCCTTGCCGCCATGCAACACCGCCGTGCGGATCCCGATGCAGCAGTCCAGGTTGCCGCTGAAACTGAAATATCCGATCGCTCCGGCATACGCCCCGCGTCGCGTCTTCTCCAGCTCCTCGATGATCTGCATCGCCCGAATCTTCGGCGCGCCACTCACTGTCCCCGCGGGGAAGGTGACCCGCATCACGTCGAACGCGTCGAAATCGGGGTGGAGCTCTCCGAGGACGTCCGACACGATGTGCATCACGTGCGAGTACCGCTCGATCACCATCAATTCCGGCACCTGAACCGACCCGAAATTGCAGACGCGACCGATGTCGTTGCGGCCGAGATCGACGAGCATGATGTGCTCCGCCCGCTCCTTGGGATCGGCCAGCAACTCCGCCTCCAATTGGTTGTCCTCCAACTCGGAAGCGCCGCGCGGCCGAGTGCCGGCAATCGGTCGCACCTCGACCCGCCCCTCCTCACACCGCACATGAATCTCCGGCGAGGCGCCCACCAGGGTGAAGTCCCCGGTCTCCAACAGAAACATGTAGGGCGAGGGATTGACCGCGCGCAAGGCACGATAGAGCTGGAACGGGGTGCCGGTATAGTCGGTCTCGAACCGCTGGGAGAGCACCACCTGGATGATGTCCCCCGCCTGGATGTACTCCTTGGCTCGCTCCACCGCCGCCGTGAATTCCGCTTTGGTCATCGTCGAGTTGACCGCGCGGTCAACCGGGATGGTCGCGCCCTCCGGCAGTTCCATCAGCGTCGGTGCGGCCGGTTGCGACAACCGATCCAGAATCGCGTCGATCCGGGTCAGCGCCGCGTCATAGGCCGTGTCCGCCATCGCGGGGTCAGGAACATGCGCGTTCGCCAAGACCTTCATGCGGTGGCTCACATGATCGAAAACCACCAGGAGGTCCGTGATCAGGAAGACCGTGTCCGGCAGCCCGAGGTCATCCTGCAATCGATCCTCGATCGAGGGCTCGAACAGTTTCACGCAGTCGTAACCGATGTACCCGACCGCGCCCCCGCAGAACCGAGGCAACCCCGGCACCTCGGCCGGACGAAACCGTTGCATCACCCACTTGAGCTCCTCCAACGGGTCGCCATCCGTCGTGAACCGCTCGTCCTTGCCGTCCTTCCGCAAGATCTCGATCTCGCGCCCACGGCTGCGGAAGAGCATGGTCGGACTCGTCCCGACAAAGGAATAGCGGCCGATCAGCTCGCTGCCCTCCATACTCTCGAGAATGAAGGCAGGCCCCTCACCGGCCAACCGCTCGTAGGCATTCACCGGTGTCAGACCGTCCACGATCAGTTCTCGATAGACCGGCACGAGCGTCGCGGTACGCGCCAGCTTCTTGAACGTTGCCCGGTCGGGTATGTGCATACTCAATATACCTCCCGAGGGTCGAAAACCAGCGTCCCGACGGTCTCCATCCGCCGGCCGGCATCCACGACCTCCCGATAGAAACAGGAGCGATAACCGGTGTGGCACGCACCCCCGGCCTGTTCAACCTTGAATAGCAGACAGTCCTGGTCGCAGTCGACAAAGACCCCGTGCACCTTCTGCGTGTGTCCGGAGGACTCACCCTTCAACCACAGCTTCTGCCGGGAACGCGACCAATAGTTCATCACTCCGGTTTCCAAGGTCTTCTGCAGGGATTCCCTGTTCATGAAGGCAAACATCAAGACCTCACCGTTGGCGTAGTCCTGCACAATCGCAGGGACCAAACCGTCGGCACCGAATTTCACCTGATCCAGAATCGTGTCCGCCACAACATTGCTCCTTTGTCCGATCACCTACACCCGCACCGAAATCCCACGCCGGGACAAAAACTGCTTTGTCTCGGGTATCGAAAAGGTCCCGAAATGGAAGATGGACGCGGCCAAAACGGCGTCCGCCCGGCCCTCCGTCAAGACCTCCGCCAAATGCTCCAGCCGACCTGCGCCGCCCGACGCGATCACCGGAATACCGACGGCTTCGCTGATCGCACGGGTCAACTCTAGATCGTAACCCGCCTTGGTTCCATCGCAATCCATGCTCGTCAACAAGATCTCGCCCACCCCAAACGACTCCATCTTCCGCGCCCACTCCAAGGCGTCCAGCCCCGTCGGGGTGCGCCCGCCATGCGTGAAGATCTCCCAGGCACCCTGGCGCCCCGGGATTCGACGCGCGTCCACGGCCACAACAATACACTGGCTGCCGAACCGGGTTGCAGACTGCCGAACGACTTCCGGATCCAGGACCGCCGCCGTGTTGAACGAGACTTTGTCAGCCCCCGCGTTCAACATCCTGCGCACGTCCTCGACCGTTCGTATCCCACCGCCGACCGTAAGCGGCATGAAGACCTGATCCGCGGTCCTGGAGACCACGTCGACCATCGTGTCCCGTCCGTCCGAGCTGGCCGTGATGTCCAAGAAGACCAGCTCGTCAGCGCCCTGGGCGTCATAGGCACGCGCACACTCGACCGGGTCGCCGGCATCCCGCAGGTCAATAAAGTTGACCCCTTTAACCACCCTACCCCCAGCCACGTCCAGACACGGGATGATTCTTTTCGCCAGCATCGCTCTTCCCCATGAAATGAAAAAACCTCCAACGTGAATTCACGTGGAGGCCGCCTTCGCTTCCGTACCCTTGATCCGGAATGTGCCCATCCCATGATCGCTTTGTCCAGGGTCATCCGCACACAGCCCCCGAGATCCGACGCCACCAAGCGTGGTGCGGGATCTGCAGGAACTCGTGATGCTGCTGGAAGTGCCACATGGCCGCAACATAAAGGTCATTGCCGTCAAATGCAAAACATCTTCCGCGAGGGCCCCAGCTCCCCGCTCCAACAGTCCGTTTCAAGTTGACACCCATTTCACGACTTGCTTTGCTCCCCAGACACCGCCTGAAAATGATCGGGGGCGAAATCGAAATCGAAATCGAAATCGAAATCGAAATCGAAATCGAAATCG
>CALLYA010000389.1 GCA_937875495.1 uncultured Verrucomicrobiota bacterium | reverse complement strand
GGTCCGGATGGGGAGGTCGGGTTGAGAATGCGGCTACCTTTTCGGACGGGCTCTATCTAAGCGAGCCTTATGGCACGGGCAACCACCAGGCATCGAGCTTGGCCTTCAAAGTTTCCACGACCTGGGGATGCGCCTGGGCCATGTCCCGCTCCTCCAAGGGGTCCTGACGGATCCGATACAGCTCCGGACGCGCCTGCGGCAGCTGGCCTACCTCCGGCAGGATCAACTTCCATTCCTTGGTCACACAATACCGGTACAACAAATTCCGGGCCGGGTTGCGGATGTCGACCGCGTTGTGCAGATAGATGTCCCCTGACACCATATCCCGCCGCCCCACCGCCTCCGCATCCAAAAGATTGATGCCCTGCATCGCGGCTGGGATGTCCAGGCCCACAGCACGCAACACCGTCGGGGCGATGTCGATGCTCTGGGCCAGGTCCTCCGATCGTCGGGGCGTGATCCGACCCGGCCACCGGAGCATCATCGGCGTGCGGATTCCGCCTTCGTATGGGGAACGCTTCGACCGCGGGGCATATCGCGGCGCGTCCGGTAGGTTGATCCAACCGTTGTCCGTCACGTAGACGACCAAGGTCTCCTCCGTCAGCCCTTGCTCATCCAAAAAACCGAGCAGCGCCCCACAGGTCTCGTCAAACCAAGCACACATCGCCCAGTAGCGCGCGATATGGATCGATTCCACCCGGTCGCGATACTGCGCCAACAGCCGCTCCGGCGGGTTGTGCGGTGCATGCGGCAGGAAGGGCGCATACCAAAGGAAGAACGGCCGGTCCCCTGCGTCACGAATGAAGTCAAAGACCGGTTCCATTCCCTCCCGGCCGATCGCGAGACCCTCGTCCCCATGGCGGCCGCCGCGATCGGGGTCGCCATGGGTCATGCCGCTCGTGAACCCGCCGCGTTCGGCGGGCCCAAGCCACCATTTGCCGGATTGAAAGCTGACGTACCCACGTTCCTTCAGCAGCCGGGGCAAGGTCGGCACGTCGTCGATGAATCCGATCATCTCCGCGACCTGTTTGCGATAGTCCGGATCGCCGTACCCAACCCCTTCAGGTCGCGGCGGCTCGTTGCCCGTGATCCCGTGCTGCCACGGGAACAGCCCCGTGATCATCGTCGCGAGCGACGGACAACAAAGGCTGCTCGGTACATAGCCGTAGGGGAAACAGAGACTCTGCTCGGCAAGTCGGTCCAGATGCGGCGTGCGAATGTGCGGATGCCCCATGAACCCGTAATCGTTCCACGCCTGGTCATCGGAGATGATCAACACGATGTTCGGCGGTCGCGTCCCCTCCGCGCCCTCCCCTCCCGCCGCCTCTGTCGCGCGGACGACCGGTCCTACCACTCCCAACAGGAGCAGCAACACCAGCCGGCTCAAAATCTTGAAGGCTTGCATAGTCATCGCATGGTCTCCTCTCCCAGAAAAGGACCGGTCACCCACCGGACAACACCCGCCCATCCGGATCCGGATGGGGATGGGGAGGTCTCGCGCAGAGGTGCAGAGGGGCAGACGTGGGATAGGGATCTTTGCTGGCGGGGTTGAGGTGATTTCTGTCACAGGCTTGGTTCACAGGGAGCGGTCAATCTGAAAATCCCCCAAATAATTTGGATCAGTGCATCAGCCCTATCCACCCCCATAACCAGGTCGAAAACGCCACCGCGCCTCCGCGCCTCTGCGCCTCTGCGCGAAGCTCTCCGGGTCCGGATGGGCGAGTCAGGTGCTGCATCTACCTTTCCGTTTCACCCTCGATCAAGGCGGTCAGGCCTTCGGCGAAAAGACCGCGGTGATCGCCTCGATCCCGACGCCGAAGACGGCCTGGGCGATCGGGTTCAGTTGTTCAGGAGTCCCTTGAAAATGATAGGTCCGATGGATATGCGTCGCTGATTCACCGCAGGCCAGGGCGAGTGCGGGGGAGGAGCTCTCCAATTCGTAGAACGGCCCCAGTGGCGCCGCGCCGGGAGTTGGCGGACCGTCGTTGTACGCGTTGACCACATCCCCGCGGAATGGCTCTTTCTGCATCTGCCACATGGAATTGATATACGGTTTGTCCTGCACATCCTCGGGCAGGGTGAATTGCACCACCGTCAGGGTGTTCAGGACCGGGTCATAGCTGCCGCAGATGGGGCGCGCACGGGCTGGCGAGACACCGATCTTGCCGCGCTCTTTACCGTCACCCAGGTAGTACAGGAGCTCTTCGTCCACGACCAAACGCTCCGGCGGCACCGGTCCGAAGTAGGCGGCATTGACCCGCGGTCCGAGATCGGACTCCGCCCCCGGGCGGATCGGGAGGAGGATCGTCGTTGCGTCGGACGGCTTGAACATGCCGAGGATCCAGATCGAGAGGAGCCCGGACTGCGACACCCAGTCGTTCGGACCGGTATTGGTCAGGCGGTTCTCGGATTGATAGCCGACGACGGGCAGATCCGCCGGCAGCTGAATGTTCAACTGCTGCGCGATGCGCTCGCGATCGAGCAGGTCGAGCTTGCGGTGGATCCCGATGTCGAAGGAAAACCCGCTCCAATTGCGCACCCGCGCCTCGTGCCGGAACGTGACGAAATCCGTGCTCCTGGATTCAATGGCGTAGGCCGCGGTATCGATCGCCTCCGGCGTCTGCCAATGGTCAAAGTCGAACGGCGTGCCGGGTTCGAAGAAGATCGCGTACTGTCCCCCCTCAGGGCCCAGCCAAAAGCGGTCCTCCCCACCGAACACGTGGATGTGCGGCTGTTTGGCGCCCGATCGGATCAGATCGTAGTTCATCCAACCGAAGCTCGTGCCGGTCTCGCCGGCCGCCGTGCTGGTCATCACACGTCCCTGGAATGCAGGTGCGACCAGGATGCGTGCCGCGCCGTCTTCCTGTTCCAAGGCCACCGGGTCGAGGTGCTCGGCAAGGAAACGCACGTCTTCTCCAAAATTCCGATTCACTGATGGCTCTGCTTTCATGGAAACCCATCCTAACGCGCCGCGGTCCACCCGATCAAACCACATTTTGCCGCAGCACGACTTCGCGTGCTCCGGCACTTGGGCTTCAAACGCAGCACGACTTCGCGTGCTGCGGCACTTGGGCCTGAAGCCCAAGTGCGAGGGTCGGAGGTGCGCAGCACGCCCGGCGTGCTGCTGCACGGGGCCTGGAGGCCCCGTGCGAGGTCGGAGGTCCGTTGGGGGTGGAGGATTAGGAGAGGACTAGAGGACGTTTGGCCTGCGCACCAATGCGAGTTACTTGGCAGAGGCTGTCCGAAAAGGGGCGCGCCTTCGTGCGTCGCCTCCAGGCAATGGTTGCCGATCGGTCAGATCATTGTTGAAATCGAAATCGAAATCGAAATCGGGATCGGGGTCGACGAAATCGACGAAATCGACGAAATCGACGAAATCGACGAAATCGAGTGAATCGAGTGAATCGAGTGAATCGAGTGAATCGAGTGAATCGAGTGAATCGAGGGAATCGAGGGAATCGATTCCTGCTTGGTCTGTATGGCGCCTGGCTCTTTGAGCACCGCTCAAACCGTGTCGCCGGGCGCAATTAATTGGTTGCGCTACCCGGTTTCTCATGTCCGAATCCCATCATAGCGCCCCCGACCCCGACTCCGCTTCGCCATCTACCTTTTCGGACAGCCTCGGGCAAGTTTCTCGCGGATTCTGCGCTGAAGTTGGCATAAGGCCCCGGCTGAAACCCTGGCCAAACGTTCTAGCCCTGCCCACAGCGGACCTCTGACCTCGTCCTGCTTGAGGCGCCAGCCTCAGAGATGTGGGGACGACGGCACCTTAGGTTGGGGTGTCAATCAGGATGAATTCGCAGCGATCCAGCGCCTCCATATTCAGTGCTCCCTCGTTTTGGATGCGTGCTTGTCCACCGTCCTGAAGTTGCCTGCCGTTGACTCTCAGCGATCCGCTTTTCAGATACATGAAAACCGCGCGTCCCTCGGATGCCTCGAAATGGAGCACACGGCCCTGATCGAGGGCTGCCCGATACACGGTGGCATCGGCATGGATCGTGACCGTGCCAGGCAGCCCCTGGCCCGAAGCCAGGGGATAGAGGACGTTGTCCCAGCTTGAGGGCTCATACGATTTCTGGTCGTAGGCCGGCTCGAGTCCGCGTTGTTCGGGGAATATCCAGATCTGATAGAGGTGCAAAGGGTCGTCGGATCGGTTGAACTCCGAATGGGTGATGCCCGTTCCAGCCGTCATGCACTGGACCTCGTCGGCCTTGATCACCCTCTTGTTTCCCATGCTGTCCTCATGCGTGATCTCACCCTCCAGGACGATCGTGATAATCTCCATCTCCCTGTGAGGATGGGTGGAAAACCCTGTGCCCGGGGCGACAACATCATCATTAAAAACCCGCAATTGACCGAACTGAAGGTTTTCGGGATCCCGATAGTCTGAAAAAGAAAATAGCCAGTAGGTCTTCAACCATCCAAGGTCATTGTAGTGCCGCTGATCTCTGTCAATGATCTGAATCATCGTTATCGCCTCCTGTTGGCAGGGCATGCGCCTGTTCATTCCACCTGTCTGGCACCCCTTTTTTTTCGCTCCTGACCGCGAACAGAAAACCTACACAGCCCCAAAAAAAACATAGTATGCGGAAACGACCATCGTTGACGGACCGCCGTCCGGAATCAGCTTTCGACCCCACAATTCCCATGAGCAGCGGTTGATGAGGCGCAAATGGAAAACCAAAATGGGTTGAAGCACTTCGAATCCCGCAAGCCGCCATAGCATGACAAAGGCAATAAAGCCCCCAAGCCAGCTGAAGAATACGATTCTCACCATTCGTTCTTGGAATGAAAGCGAGGCATTCATCTTCCTCCTCCTCCGCGATTCGGCTGAACAGGCACAATCGGTCTCACCGTCGATCAACATTCAACGCCCAGCGTGAAAACAAGGGGAAGCCAGCGAGAATAATTCGCGAAACTTGCAGCACGACTTCGCGTGCTGCAGCACTTGGGCCTGAAGCCCAAGTGCGAAGGTCGGAGGTCCGTTGGGGGTGGAGGATTAGGAGAGGACTAGAGGACGTTTGGCCTGCGCACCAATGCGAGTTACTTGGCAGAGGCTGTCCGAAAAGGGGCGCGCCTTCGTGCGTCGCCTCCAGGCAATGGTTGCCGATCGGTCAGATCATTGTTGAAATCGAAATCGAAATCGAAATCG
>CALLYA010000388.1 GCA_937875495.1 uncultured Verrucomicrobiota bacterium | reverse complement strand
AAGCCAATCTCACCCCTCCCCATCCCCCCCTCTGCGCCTCTGCGCCTCTGCGCGAGTCCTCCCCATCCGGCCCCGCGGTGGCGGCTGCAACCCGGCTGGCACCCTGTCCACAATGGCAAAAGGGCAAGGCACCGCCGACCGGTCTACCGGTGGCATGCCTTGCCCTTACACGTTTCCGCGGAGCGGGTCGGACCAGCCCATTCGGTCCGAGCTTCCGCCGTGCGCAGCATCGATTATTTGCCGGACGGCACCGGCAGTACGTTCGGAGCGACTTCCTCCACGACATTGGTCACCGCCGAGGCCGCCTGCTCCTTCAGCGAACTGATCTGAGAGGTCAACTCCTCGATCTTGTCGGTGGCCGCCTGCAGGGCCGATTCCAACTCGGTGATCCTGGCCTGAGCAGTAGTCAGCTCCGCGGCCTTCTCCTCGGCCTCGGCCTTGAGAGCAGTCGCCTCCTCGGTCGCCGCCTCACTGGCGGTCTTCAGCTGCGCGGCCTCCGCCTGAGCGGCCTCCAAGCCGGCCTGCGCCTCCGATACCTGCCCCTCGAGTTCCGACTTCGCAGCCTCGGCAGCAGCCAGGCTCTCCTTGGCATTCGCCAACTCCTGCTGCAGAGCTTCCAGCTGCTCGCCGACCTGGTCCTGGACACCCTTCAGTTGCTCGACCTGCGCCTGTGCCTCGGCCAGCGCGTTCTGGCGGTCCGCCAGCTGCTGACCCATCTCCTCGTTCTGCCCGCGCAGAGCGTCGTAGGAATCGACCGCTACACAGCCGCTCAACATCAAGCCGCACCCCAACGCAGCAGCCACTGAATACCAACAATTGCCGAAGCTTGCATTTTTCATCTCTAAATATTCCTCCAGGATGGGTTCTCTCTCATCATTCCTTCAGGCGCGAATCCTGACCACGCCCTCGCATGATAACTGGCTCTCGCATCACACCCAAACCTCGCCCGGGTGCCCGCGCATCCACTCTCTCTATTGTTCGTCGATCCTGAAAGGATTGACAAAAATCCGCCCCTGATTCCCGCAACATTCATCAATCCAGGCTCCATGGCGCACGGTAGCTGCGATTCAACAGCGCGCTCGCACCAGGATCGTCTAAAAACGCCTCCCGGTCCGGATCCCAGCGCAGGTCCCTACCCACGCGAAGAGCGATGTTGCCCAAATGCGCCAGCGTGATGGAGCGATGCGCCACCTCGACCGGCGCGATCGGCTCCGCACCGCTGAAGACACAATCGATGAAGTTGCGCACATGATCGTCACTGCGGTAAAGGTGGATCTCTTTCGGTCCGATCTCCTCCTTCAACAGCTCCTGCGGATTGGCGTCGTGCCTTCCGCGATCGGCCCAGACCGTGCCCTCGGTCCCCTCAAACGTCACCCCGCCCGGCTCGCGGTCGGAGATGATCAGTTTCACCCCGTTCGCATAGACGCATTCATAGTAAAATTCCGTTGCCGTGTTGTAGACCGGCCCCTCCGCAAACACGCCACGCGCATTCTGAATCCTCACGGGTCCCGTAAACTGCGTCCCCATCCCCCACTGGGCGATGTCGGGGTGATGCCCACCCCAATCCGTGATCTGTCCCCCGGAATAGTCCAGGTTCCAACGGAAATTGACCCCTACCCGCGCAGGGCAATAAGGTGCCCAAGGCGCCGGCCCCAGCCACATGTCGTAATCCAAGCCCTCAGGGATCGCAACCGGTGCCTGCTGCCCGGCCGTCTTTCCGAAGTCGGGTATCCCCCCCGGCAGACCGCAGCGCACGGTGTGCAGCTTGCCGATCCGGCCGTTGAGCACCAGCTCGCAGGCGCGCCGGAAATTGGAGTCCGACCGTTGCTGACTCCCCGTCTGGAACGTCACACCGGCCTTGCGGACCTCGTCCGACATCCTACGCCCCTCGCCGATCGTCAGGCTGAGCGGTTTCTGACAATAGATATGCTTGCCCTTGCGCGCCGCCGCAATCGCGATCACCGCATGCCAGTGGTCCGGCGTCGAGATGTAGACACCATCGATGTCGTCCCGATCCAGGATCTCTCGAAAATCGGTGTAGGCCGCGCAACTCTCGTCCTTGTAATGCTCGTTGGCCATGCGCCGACCAACCTCGCGTCCGCGCACGCTGCCGTCCCAATAGCCAGGGCCCTCGCGGTTCACGTCGCAGACCGCGACCACCCGAACCCGCGGGTCATTCATAAACCGCGGCATCCAGTTCAACCCGTTGTTGCCGGTTCCAATAAAGGCCATCGTCAACTTCCCGCTCGGGGCGGTTGCACCCAATACCTCACCAGGAATCACCAGCGGTGCAACAGCCACCGCGGCACCCGCCTTGAGGAATCCTCGTCGACTGACTCGTCTCTCTCCCATGCCATACCCTTCTCCGACGCCGCCGCGTCGGGTTCCATCGCCCTGGTCCGCCCCGCCCTTCCGATTCTCGCTCGTTGTCATGTAAAACAGTTCAACCCTTCTACAACGGATTCGATGCCCGCAGCAAGCACGAGATGGATCCGCAGATGATCGCTGATCGCAGATGAAGGATCATGCGAATCGGGGTCGGGGTCGGAATCGGGATCGGGGTCGATCCCTGCCCTGTGTGGCACCCGGCCCTCATGGACCGCTCAAACTTCACTGCCGCGTTGTGTCAGCACCGCAACGGCACCCGGTTTCTCATGTCCGAATCCCATCAAGCGTCCTTTCGATACCGAGACCGATAGCGACCCCGACCCCGGTCTAGCTTTGCAGTTGACCTTTTCGCACGACCTCAACCCGCTGGGCCGAAGGCCCTGAATCGCATACAGGCGCGCCCATTTTTTCCTTGACCCTAACGCTCCGTTTTTGTAAGACTTGCGTCTAGAGTGCCCTTTGTTGACCCTGCACTATGTTCGGCGCTTCGTTTGCTTGGGGCAGGTCCAAACGAGTGATGACTGGTCTGAAACAGAAAGGACGACCATGAATCGAAGACATGCAGCTTGGACGGGGTTGATTGTATCAATGGCATTGATTCCTATGCTCTGCCACGCACAAGGCTCTAATTCTGGAGCGACTCTCAACGCCACCTTCACACCCAACCCGCCCACGATCGATGGGCAGGTCTCCCCGGGAGAATGGGATAACGCCGGCGTCACGACCGGTGCCTGGACCTCGCACGACAGTACCGCGGCTGCCGACGCCTCCGAACCGACCGTTGTTAAAGTGATGTACGATGTCTTCGGACTCTACATCCTGTTCGATCGCACCGATAAAAGCGTCGAGTGCGGCGCAACCGGTTCAGAACGTCTGCAGTCCGGCCCGGCACACTCGCCTTACTACACCCCCGGCTCCACCGTGGGTTGGGACTTCGCAGGGCAGGACTATATCGCGATCTATGTCGATCCCGCAGCAACCGGCGTGGACTTATACAGCTACAGCATTCAGGTCGAGCCCTCCATGTCCGTGCTGGGACCCACCGCCGTCGACCACCTCGGCAACAGCTATACCTATACCGAGGTCGGACAGTTCGGCGGTCTCAAGGCGCGCTTCGCCGATCCCGAAACCGAGCTCGGGCTGTCCGATCCACTGGAATGGGACTATTGGGCCGCCGGTGTCAGTTGGGACCTGAAGGCTTCCAAGATCGCAGACGGCCTGAGGGCCGGCGGATTCTATGTCGAGTTCTTCATCCCCTGGACTGATCTTAATTCCTATTATGATGCGTACGGCTCTGAAATCATCGATGAGTACTTCGTCGAGGCCAACGGACTCCCCTACGAACCCGGCTACGGCTTGGTGAAACAGCCGAGCGGTAATCTCACTGGAATGCCGGCACCCGGCACCGAATGGGAAATCCAGTTCGGCGTCCACTCCGGGAGCATGACCGGCGCGCAATACGTCAACTGGGTCGGCGATACCGGAGGCTTCGCAACCCGCCCGTTCGGTAAGCTCGTTTTCGGCGACGCGCCCGCAGCCCAGGTCGCAGCCCAAATCACGGCATTCTTCGCGGCCGACGGACAGGTCCACCTGGAGTGGGAAGGCCCCGCAGGTGCCACCCATCTCGTCCAGGCCAGTGACCAGGCCGGCGGTGAATGGACCACGATCGAGACCATCGCATCCGCCCCTGCTCAAAACAGTATCGTGCTCGCGATGGATGGCAACAGCGCACGCTTCTTCCGCGTGATCGTGCAGTAGATCTTTCCGGTCTACAACGAGGATAATGCTCGCCTCCCCCCCCCCAAACCGTCTGCCGCGTGGGCTTGCGCGGCAGGCGGTCCTTTTTGTGATCTCTGACCTCGCCCCGATTGGCCGTAGGCCCCGCGGAGCCTCCCGCAGAGATCGCAGAGGGCGCAGACAGGGGGAATGCAGATTGATCGGAGCTGTTTTCTGCAACTGCCTTGGTCCGCAGGAAACGGGAAACTCAGGAGTCTTCCCAAAAAGTCTGGATCAGCGCATTGACCCTATCCACTCCCATAACCAGGTCGAAAACTCCTTGGCGCCTCTGCGCCTCTGCGCGAGATTTTCCGGTTCCGGATGGTCAGACGAACCTTAGCTAGAGGTCATCCGAAAAGGCGAGCTCCTCCAGGCAATGGTTGCCGATCAGTGCGATCTAGCTCCGCCATGGACCTTTTCGGACGGCCTCTAGCTCGGCCCAGAAACGTACACGTACACAGCGAAGCGGTACACGTTCACGTACACGAGGATGCGGCGAGTACGAGTACGAGTACGAGTACGTGTACGTGTACGTGTACGTGTACGTGTACGTGTACGTGTACGTGTACGTGTACGAGTACGTGTACGTGTACGAGTACGTGTACGGGTACGGGTACGTGTACGGGTACGTGTACGTGTACGGGTACGTGTACGTGTACGTGTACGTGTACGTGTACGGGTACGGGTACGTGTACGGGTACGGGTACGAGGGATTGCCGATCAGTGCGATCATTGTCGGAATCGGGGTCGGAATCGATTCCTGTCCTGGTTGGCTCCTGGCCCTCATGGACCGTTCAAACTTCGCTGCCGAGTTGTGTCAGCACCGCAACAATACGGT
>CALLYA010000387.1 GCA_937875495.1 uncultured Verrucomicrobiota bacterium | reverse complement strand
GCCACCATTGCAGCCAGCCTGCCTCAGCAGGGTCAAGCGGCGAACCCGCATAACAGGTTTTTCCGGGGCTGTCATCGCTTCACGGCCGTTCCCCATTCGGTCGAAAAAATCGATTGAATCGAATCAGTCGATTGAATCGATTTCATCGAATCCTTCGATTTCCCCAGATCGGGCCGCCTGGTTCGGCGATGGTTGAGCCACCATTGTAGCCGGCCTGCCTCAGCAGGGTCAAGCGGCGAACCCGCATAACAAGTATTTCCGGAGTTGTCATCACTTCAAGGCCGTTCCCCATCCGGTCGAGGGAATCGACAGAATCGAATCAGTCGATTGAATCGATTTCATCGAATCGCTCGATTTCCCCGATGGGCCGCCTGGTTCGGCGATGGTTGAGCCACCATTGCAGCCAGCCTGCCTCAGCAGGGTCAAGCGGCGAACCCGCATAACAAGTATTTCCGGAGTTGTCATCACTTCAAGGCCGTTCCCCATCCGGTCGAGGGAATCGACAGAATCGAATCAGTCGATTGAATCGATTTCATCGAATCGCTCGAAGTAATAGATCCTCCGCACGCAGGTCGAAAGCCGGATTATAATACGCCCTTGCGAATCATTTCGATCAACTGGCGACCTTTTCTCTCCCGGTAATTCAAAACCTCAGCAATTCTTTCGGCATCATCCAGGGTGAAACGTCCCGTAACCTGCGCGTTTCCACCGCGGATTCGATCCCGAATCACCGGTGCAGACAACACTTTGCCTTCGAACACAATGGCAAGCTTCCTGCCAAGGTTCTCCGCCGTAATCCTGTCAAATACCTGAGTCCCTCCCCGGGTAAGTAACAGCTCGATCTTTGGAGAATCAGCGCCCAGATTGCGGCCAGCCGACGCATTCAGGATCGAAGACATGGTCATCACAGGGAAACGTTGCGCCCGGAATATTCCTTCCGTCCCATCCCCATATGGGATTTCAACCACGAATGTGTCCTCCGGTTCAGCCTCCAGGTAAAACATCAAGGGATCATCCGTCGGTTCCGCCAGCATTTCCTCCGGCAGTTCCTTAATCTCTCTCAGCACCAGATCAAACCAGTCGTCCGCCTTGAGCATCATCTCCTGGTGCTTGAGCTGCTCCTCCAGCTGGCCCTTCAGCTGGTCCTCGACCGAGGCAAAAGGCTCGTATGAATACGGCGCACGTCCCAGCTTGATCATCCATTCCAACTGCAGCCTCTGGAATTTCAATGTATGATCATAGGCACTCTCACCGAATCGCATCTGTATAATATTGGCAGTCACGCTTCTCTTGCCTAACTCCTGCGCGGAATACTCCCGCGCTTCCAGCATGGTGAGCCAGTTGAAAAACGGGGTCTTCCACTTCAGACCGTCATTCTGGAAAACGATAAACATCGGAACCGGATCATTCTCTCCCAACGGTGGTAACGTTCCCCAAAGGCACACAAAAACCCGATCCCCACTGATCGGCTCCAGCGCGACCGACTCAAGCTGTAACGGACTCGCCCCCGCCTCCTGGATCATTGTATTGAAATGGACGAAAAGGGCTTCCATCACCTCCTGATCAATCGGGGCCTCAAACAGGAAATACTCTTTTGCCTCTTCGAAATCCCCCTTCTCCAAGGCCTCGATAAAGCCCTTCACTGCGGCTTCCGCCCCGGCGGCAGCCTGCTCCAGGGCGCTTCCCGATACTTCCACGGTGGAATTCGAAGCAGGTTCAATCGCGGGGACTGGAGAGAAAGCCACCATGGCGAGCAAAAGCAACGCCATCGGCAGGATCTGCCAGGCTCGCGGCCGCACGGAGCGATGCCCCTGTATACGGACCAAGCGCTCCTTCAACTGGCGGGCACTCTCTGACAATCCCATCGAGAGCGCTGCGCCTTGAAGAGGAGCAGACAGGTTCTCAGCAACGTCCAACAGCGATCGGGCGTACCTCATCGGATTCGATCCTCCTTCGGTGACCACCCAATCGTCGGTGGCCAGCTCCCGCTCGATTTCCAGATTGCGGGAGGTCCACCAGACAACGGGATGGAAGAAAAACAAAACTTTCAACAGCGCTACCCCCGCTTGAACCGGAAGGTCATTGCGACGGATATGCGCGAACTCATGGAGCAAAACCTGTTCCACGACGCTTGCGGAGAGTCCGCTCGTGTAGAAAACAGACGGCAGTATAATGGCAGGACGGAAGAGTCCGACCGCAATCGGAGAACCCGTTTGAGTCGAGACCAAAACAGGAACCGGTCTGCGAATCCCCAGCGAGGCCTGGATCCGAGCCGCCATCTCTGCAATCGCCGGCGACGCGGGTTCGGCCGATCGAATCACCTGCCGCTGCCGGCTGACCTGCGCACGCAACCAGCCGAGCAAGAAGAGGACAAGTCCACACCAGGCAAGGAAAAGTCCCTGACGCCAGTTGATTCCGCCGGCCGCACCCTCGGTATCGGGCTGCAGCGGATCATCCAGGTTCGAGGCAGGAGAAGCCTGGGCCACTTCTCCCGAAACCGTACCAGAAGTGGGCGGCTCCAAAACCGCGCCCATTAATGTCGCGGACGTTTCCGGCGGTGTATGGGCAAGCCGGACCACCCACCGCTGCGCCGACGGGTATAGGAAGTCGATCGCTTGAGAGGAGGTGGGAACACTGATCCAGCCGGTTACGGGGATGAAGAAACGGAGCAGGACCAATGCCCATATCCAATAGCGCACCTGGGCGGAGGCCTTCTTGAGCAGCCACCTGTTCACCGCCCATGCCACAACGAAAAGGAGCGTTGTCTGCCAAAGCATTCCGACCAAGAGGCCGGGAAAGGCGTCGGCCAGGTGAGCAACATTCATGAATCGGCCTCCTCCCTGGAGGAATCCTGTTCCTGGAGAATCCTCCGGAGCTCCTGAATATCATCCGGGGTGAGATCTCGGGAGCGAGTGATGTACGCCACCAGCGGCGCGAGGGAGTCGTCCAGCACCTGATCGAGGAAGCTGGCCACGGCTTTCGGAAGGAACTGCGCCTTGGGCACGACCGGCGAAAAGCGCTTCACCGGACCGATTCGTTCGAGGTGAAGAAACCCTTTGTCATGCAGCCTGTCGAGCATGGTTTTGACAGTGGAATACGCCCACTTCGTTTCCGGATATACGAGGGAATGCACCTGCCGCACGGTTGCATGCTCCAGTTGCCATACCACCTTCATCAGGCTCCACTCGGCCGGTGTAAGATTGGCCAGCGGTTCAGCCATACCAGGCCTCCTGCTGTTACAGATTTACCGAAGACGCTACATCTGTAGCTGCATTCCCAATCGGTGTCAAGAGGGTTGCCCACCTATAACAAGAGTTTTTCGAGGGCGAATGCCACCTGAGCTGCGCTCAAGCTCCATCGCCAGAGGTCGTCCGAAAAGGTAGCCGCATTCTCAACCTGACCTCCCCATCCGGACCCGGAAAGCCTCCCGCAGAGGGCGCGGTGGCGTTTTCGACCTGCCTCTGGGGGTGGGTAGGTTCCATGCTCTGCCCCCCTTACCTTTTGGGAAATTCTCTAGATAGGGCCTGTCCGAAAAGGTAGCCGCATTCTCAACCTGACCTCCCCATCCGGACCCGGA
>CALLYA010000386.1 GCA_937875495.1 uncultured Verrucomicrobiota bacterium | reverse complement strand
GAGAGTGCCAGGGATGGTCTCACACGAAGGCACGAAGCCACGAAGGGTATAGGGGGACCGGTGGAGAACGCTTTTGGCTCGGATCATTGTCTGAATCGGGGTCGGGGTCTGGGTCGGAATCGCTTCCTGTTCTGGTTGGAACCTGGCCTTCACGGACCGCTCAAACTTCACTGTCGAGTTGTGTCAGTACCCTAATAATACGTTTCGGTACCCGGTTCCTCATGTCCGAATCCCAGCACGCGTCCTTTCGATACCGAGACCGATAGTGAGCCCGATCTTGCTTCACCATTGATCTTTTCGGACGATCCATCTGAAAGCAATCGGGCTGGAGCGGGGACTGTCTCGTCGATGGCACAAGGAAGTATCTCTCTGTGAACTCTGTGGCTACGGATTCTCCTATTCCATCCAACCAAGCCGATGGCCGGGGTCGCAAGCAAATCCCCACCACTCAGCGCCACCGCGCCCTCTGCGGGGGGCCTCCCCATCCGATTGAATAGGTCGGTTCGAAAAAACGGCGACCTTTTCAGAGGGTCTGAGGGCTGGCACAAGTTCCCCTCTGCATGCCGAGGTTTCATGTTTCAGTTGGCTCGCCACGCTTCAACCGGGGCTGACGCGTGAAATGGCCGCACTCATTTGGCCGGTGGCGCTTTTGGCGGGCGAACCTGTCGCTCACGTGTTTTCGCAGGCATGGATGGCGGCGGGGCCTGATCAATGCTCGGCTCCGCCGCCAGCAGATCGGCAAGCAAGCCGTGCCCGGGAACCCGAAGCAACGTGAGATCGCATTCCCCCTCCACAATCCGCTGCGTTTCCAGAATCTCGAACATCGTCTGGGCCACTTCGCTGTCCCTGCAGATCGTCGCCATCGCCTTGCCCACGATCGCCGGTCTTATCGCAGAGGCTTTGCCAAACTCAATCGCGGCTTGGCGCTCCGCTGTGCTCCTTATGATGCTGACCTGGTTCGCCCCGTCCTGCCTGATGGCCGCGGTAACCTGTCGCAATCGATTCACCACCTTGCTCTCGATCTGCCGTATCATTTCCGGATCACGGAAGTGGACCTTGCGGATATAGATGGACCCAAGTCTGTACCCCCATTCATTCGACTTGGGCGTGACCTCCTCACGCACCGTTTTACTCATGGGATGCCGGTCCACCAGCATGTTCGCCAGTGGCAGATTGCTCAGACAACGGACCGTGGAGTTACCCACGTTCGCCGCCAACGATCCGCGCGGATCCGCGTTCTTGAATAGATAGGCCACCGGATCGCTGATGTACATCTCGTACCAAATCCCAATGCCCATCGGCGCGCCTTCCTCGGAGTTGACCGGTTGACTCCGCAGGTATGCCTGGTCCAGGCGCATATCGGTCACATGACAACGGCCCAACCACCCTACTAACAGCGCCTTCCAGCCCAATTTCGGCCATAGAAAATGGAGGCCTGGGTCCTCAAGGATTCCGATCACCTTGCCAAACAGCACGTATACGCGGCACTGTCGTTCGTTCACGATGGCGTAGACACCCAGGATGCGCGCCACGCCGAGCGCAATGGGCACCCCGATCAGAAACGCGAAAAAGGAAAACAGGGTGTAGATCAGCGTGGGGTTCATGACTTCACCTCCGCGATGACGCGCTTGGCGCGAGAAAACAGGGACAGTTTCACGTTCCGCACATACGCAATCATCGCCGCCTCGCCATTCTGCTTGAGCAAAGTCAGTTCGTCGGCCAAACGCTGCAGCGGCTCGACATCCGCCTCGGCTTTGAGCGTTTCGATTTCCACCGCCCGCTTGGACTCGACAATGCGCTGGTCCGCCGCGGCCGTTGCGAGGCTGATGTCAGAGGAGACCTGGTTGTATGCCGTGTTGATCGCCGCCAACGCCGACTCCACATCCGGCGGCGGGTCAATGCCAGTGATCAGAGAGGCGTCGAGCAGGATCCCGTACCGGGCCTGCGAACACCGGCATTCCTTGTCCATGTGCTCGTTCAGGTCCCGAAGATTCTTGCGCAGATCGTTGATCGAGATGCCCTCGACGGACACAGCACCCGCCTCCCCATCAGCCGCTGCCTGACGCGGAGCCTCGAAGGTCGCAATCCTTTCGCGCAGGACCGACACGAAGTAACCCATCACATGCGCAATCGGATTGGTCACGCCGAAGATGTAAGCATACAGGTTTCTCTCGGAAACCTGGTACCGGATCTGGCCTGTCAAGCCAGTATTCAGCTGATCCTTCGTAACCGCCTCGAGCACCGTGCCATTGCGATTCGCGGTGGGCGATTCCGGATCAAACGCCATATTGGCCGTCTCCGTTGCCACCGAGACCTTGTGAACGGTCTCCCAGGGCCACTTGAAATAGGGTCCACCCGGCATGATGACCCGAACTTGAGGAAAGCAGTAACGCTCCTTCTCAGTTTCCCTCAGAGACTCGGCAATCGGGTCGTCAAGACTGGTCAAGTCCCCCAACCGCTGAGCACGACCAAAGACCGTCTTCACCGCGCGCTGATTCGGACCCACCGTGTACCAGCCGCTCAGCATAAACCGCACGACAAACCAGGCCGCAAAACCCAGCGCCACGCCTGCCAGGATGTCCATGAGTTTCTCCTTCTTTCCTCGAAAGTCACGGCTGTGCGAGGTTCGGTAACGCGTATGCACCAGCCGGTGGTTCGGGCATATAGATTCGAGTTTCTGAATCCCGTCCCGGCAGCTTTTGAATAAACAAGGTAATGAATGAGAACATACACCAAGTCATTGTCCAGAGCACATCAACTTCGGGGTGATACCCTGGGAGCGAACCTGGGAGCGCGGGCATCCTGCCCGCATCTTCCTACACTTGCATCCCATACGCATCTTTCATCCTGCCCAGGTCCTTCACTGCTGGCGGCTCGCCCGCATGCGAACCTGGGAGCGCGGGCATCCTGCCCGCATCTTCCTACGCGGACGTCCCGTCCGCATGCGGGCAAGATGCCCGCGCTCCCAGGGGTTTTCCTAGGTGGGACCATCGCCATTCCTCTGGGTTGCTGCACAGGCCGGCTTTCACGGGATTCTCGGCGATGTACTCCACAACCGCATCGTAG
>CALLYA010000385.1 GCA_937875495.1 uncultured Verrucomicrobiota bacterium | reverse complement strand
TCTATCGGGAGTTGATCAGGGATTGCGGACAACTCTGGATCGTCGCTCCAGGAAAGAAATACGGGATCACCTCTGATGGACAGGACCATGCCGGGGGTGGTCGAAATGCGGCAGATAGCCGCGACGGTTCCATTCCTTATGCGCTCGGTTATGACCTGGGAGCGCGGGCATCTTGCCCGCATCTTCCTCCACTTGCATCCCGTCCCCATCTTTCATCCCGCCCAGGTCGTTCAGGGCTTTCACTGCGGGCGGCTCGCCCGCAAGCGGGCAAGATGCCCGCGCTCCCAGGGCTTTGATCCCCTTAAGCCTATTGGACTGCGTGAAACATCCGGATGGGCATGCAAAAAGGAGGGCCTTCAGCCAGGAGGCCGAAGGCCGCTCAAGCGCGGTGCGTGCGGTGAGCCGCCGCACGCACGCGTGATGTGATGTGGTCTAGTAAGGGCGCGGTTCAGCCACCGATACCTTGATGAAACTCCTGAAGGCTGCGCAGCGCGTCTCCACCAGCGCTGGCCGCCGCAATGCCCTTGGCCGCCGCAATCGCGGCCGCGGTCGTCGTGATGTAGGGCACACGATGTTTGATCGCGGCCTTGCGGATGTAAGAGTCGTCCCGAACCCCCGACCGCCCACGCGGGGTGTTGATCACCAGTTGGATGCCACCATCCTTCAGCGCGTCCAGGATGTTCGGCTGCCCCTGATTCACCTTCAGAATCAGCTCGGACTCCACGCCATGTTCCGCAAGACATGCCCGCGTTCCTTCCGTCGCCAGGACCTTGAACCCGAGATCCCGGAAGCGCCGCCCCACCTCGACCGCGGCCTGCTTGTCCCAATCCGCCACCGTCAGGAGGACCGCTCCCGACTCGGGCAGGCGCTGCTGTGTCGCCTCTTGAGCGCGGAAATAGGCCAGGCCGTAGTTCGAGGCCATGCCGAGGACCTCTCCGGTCGAGCGCATTTCAGGTCCCAACAGCGGGTCGACCTCGGGGAACATGTTGAATGGGAAGACCGCCTCCTTCACGCCGAAGTGCGGGATCGCCTTGCGGGTCAGGTTGAGGTCGGCCAGGCTCTTTCCCAGCATGATCTGCGTTGCCAAGCGGGCCATCGGGATGTTGCAGACCTTGCTCACCAACGGGACCGTGCGACTCGCACGCGGGTTCGCCTCGAGCACGTAGACGATGTCGTTGGCGATCGCGTACTGAATGTTCATCAGGCCGACGACCTTCATCTCGACCGCCATGCGCCGGGTGTACTCCTCGATGGTGTCGATGTGCTTTTGCGGAATGCTCACAGGTGGGATCACACAGGCCGAGTCACCGGAATGGACACCGGCCAGCTCGATGTGCTCCATCACCGCCGGCACAAACGCGTCGCGCCCATCCGAAATGGCGTCCGCTTCCGCCTCGATCGCCTCTTCCAAGAATTTCTCGATCAGAATCGGGAGCTCCGGCGAAATGTCGACCGCCGCTTCGACGTAAGAGGTCAACATCTGGTCGTCGTAAACGACCTCCATGGCACGTCCGCCAAGGACGTATGATGGCCGAACGATCAATGGATACCCGATGCGCCCCGCGATCTCCAAGGCCTGATCGAGACTGCTCGCCATGCCGGAATCCGGCTGCGGAATGCCCAGCCGCTTCATCAACTGCCGGAAGTGATCACGGTCCTCAGCCAGGTCGATCGTCGCCGGCGTGGTCCCCAAAACCCGGACCCCCGCCTTCTCCAATTCGTCCGCAATGTTCAATGGGGTCTGTCCGCCGAACTGGACAATCACACCCTCCGGTTGCTCCTTGCGGTAGATCGAGAGGACGTCCTCCACCGTCAGCGGTTCGAAATAGAGGCGATCGGAGGTGTCGAAGTCCGTCGAGACCGTCTCTGGGTTGCAGTTGACCATGATCGACTGGAGCCCGGCGTCACGAATGGCAAACGCCGCATGAACGCAGCAGTAGTCAAACTCGATCCCCTGACCGATGCGATTCGGGCCGCCGCCCAGGACCATGATCTTCCGGCCTTCAACACGCTCCACCGAATCCGGCGCGTTGTAAGTAGAGTAATAGTAGGCGGCATCCTCCACGCCACTCACCGGTACCGGCTCCCAGCCCTCAACCACTCCAAGGCCCTCGCGTTGGGTACGAATCGCCTCTTCCTTCACCCCCAACAGCTTCGCCAGATAGCGATCGGCAAAGCCGTCACGCTTCGCCTCGGCCAAAATTTCATCCGGCAGCGGCCCGCCTTTGGTCGCCAAGACCCGCTCCTCCAATTGAACGAGCTCCCGCATCTGATCGATGAACCATGCCTTGATGTGCGTCAATTCGTGCAGCTGTTCCGTCGTGGCGCCCTTGCGCAACGCCTCGTACATCAGGAATTGGCGCTCGCTGGTCGGATTCTTCAGCCGCTCCAGCAACTCCGCCAGTGTGAGCTGGTTGAACTTCTTGGCAAAGCCGAGTCCATAGCGCCCCGATTCCAGCGAGCGAATGGCCTTTTGAAGCGCCTCCTTGTAGTTTTTACCAATACTCATGACCTCCCCGACGGCACGCATCTGCGTCCCGAGTTGGTCTTTGACGCCCGGGAACTTCTCAAACGCCCACCGGGCGAACTTGACCACCACGTAGTCCCCGCTGGGGGTGTACTTGTCGAGCGTGCCATCCCGCCAATAGGGGATCTCCTCCAGGGTCAGCCCGCCGGCCAGCATCGAGGAGACTAAGGCTATCGGGAAACCGGTCGCCTTCGAGGCCAATGCAGAAGAGCGCGAGGTCCGCGGATTGATCTCGATCACCGTCACCCGGCCGGTCGCCGGATCGTGCGCAAATTGGACGTTTGTCCCGCCGATGACCTCGATCTCATCGACGATCGCATAGGCGTATTCCTGCAGCCTGGCCTGCAACTCGGGCGAAATCGTCAGCATCGGCGCCGTACAGTAGCTGTCGCCGGTATGGACGCCCATCGCATCCACGTTCTCAATAAAGCAGACGGTGATCTTGTTGCCCTTCTGGTCGCGTACGACCTCCAGCTCGAGCTCTTCCCAGCCAACCACCGATTCCTCGATGAGCACCTGGTGCACCAGACTCACCGCCAGCCCACGGGCCGCAATCGTCCGCAGCTCCTCGACATCTTCGACCAGCCCGCCGCCCGTGCCGCCCATGGTGTAGGCCGGCCGCACCACCACAGGCAAGCCCAGCTGCATCGCGATCGCCTCGGCCTCCTCCACCGTATGGGCGATCTCGCTTCGAGGCATCTCAATCCCAAGCCGGTTCATCGCGGCCTTGAACTCTTCACGATCCTCACCGCGCGCAATCGCATCGATGTTTACCCCGATCACACGCACGCCGTACTTGTCCAGGATCCCCGCCTTGTGCAATTCCGAGGAGAGGTTCAATCCCGATTGCCCGCCCAGGTTCGGAAGGAGCGCATCCGGGCGCTCCTTGGCGATGATCTCCTCCAGTCGACTCACATTCAGCGGCTCAATGTAGGTGACGTCCGCCATCTCGGGATCGGTCATGATCGTGGCAGGATTGCTGTTGACCAGCACGATCTCATATCCCATCTTCCGTAGGGCCTTGCAGGCCTGCGTCCCCGAATAGTCGAATTCGCACGCCTGCCCAATCACGATTGGACCGGACCCGATGATCATGACCTTGTGGATGTCTTCCAACCTGGGCATTTCGTTCTCCTGGCAAGCTGTTTCACGGCAAAAAAAAAGCCATTCGGCCCTCACCACCCGATTCGATCCAGGCTCTAGCCTGGCACACCGGGCCACATATTCAATCCGCTGGCGCGCTCTCGCTTCTCTGTCACATCCCCATTCGATTGTTTGGCGCATAAACTAACGCGAAACTGCCCAAGGAAAAAGTTCAAGCCCACGGAAGTTGTAAAAAAGTGTATATTTTTCTTGCGCCCTGCGCTAGCATGAGTCCATCGGAGAAGCCCCTCGGCCGACAACGAAAGGTCTCCCGCAGAGGGCGCAGAGGTGTATTGGGAGGTGGGAAAAGGGACTTACATCGGAGCCGTTTTCAACAACTGCCTTGGTCAATTGAATCGGTATCACTGAAAATAACCCCCAAAAAGTAGGCTGCAGAGCATGGAACC
>CALLYA010000384.1 GCA_937875495.1 uncultured Verrucomicrobiota bacterium | reverse complement strand
GCTGCCGACTGGGGTGAGTGTGCGGTGCCAAATCGGCGGGCGGCAGGGAAAGGCCGAGATCGATTGTGTCGGTTAGCAGCCATTCTCTCCAGCCGGGGATACCGATTCGAACGGTGCCCGAGGGGAGGGCGGCTTCGAGGCATTCCTCGGGATGGAAGCGAATCCGGAGGCAACGCGTCAATATGAGGGCGGGTGATGGTCCGACGGCCCCGGCCCGGATCCATCCGATGGGTGGAAGAGCGGTCCCGTTGCGCACCTCCTGGATGGTGATGGGGACCGGGCCGATGCGGCAAAAGGGATCTTCCAGGGTTAGGCTTTCGATGCGCAGGGCATGCAGGGGGAGTTTCTGGAGTGGGTAATCGACCCATACACCGGAAATGGTTTCCCCGAACCCTGAAAGGGCCGGGATGCAGAGAAGTGCCAGGTGCCCAAGGAACAGGTGCCGGCGAATCAGCGGCGGGGTAGGGGTGTGGAACCAGGGAACGGCCATGACGATCTCCCAGGGCGGAACAGATCGTATGCCCGAAGTGGATCTTAGGACCGGGGATCTGTTTCGCACGAAGAATCGGGGAGAGCTCCGATGGTTCGAGTCCTTATTGTATCCTGGGCTGGAGGCGGGGGGCAAGCGTTGGGGAGTGGCCGGTGGAGGCATTGCCTGATGCCCAGGTGCATCAGGGGAGGACGATTCCATTGTTCGCAATTTGAAATCCTGGTATTATGGCCTCTTGTCACGGGAAGTGTGAGCGTCGTTATGATCAGGGGGGGCGAAGGGTCCGGTTGCGATTCAGTGGCTTGCCCTGCAGCAAAGACGGCGATATGGAATTCCAGGAAACGGCTGGGTGATTCAATGAGCACGGTTCCCTCCAACGATGAGCTGTTCAGTATACCTCCTCCTTCAGGCCGACGTTTGGTCCGCCTGGCTCGGCATGTAGTCGCCGAGCAATTGGGAGAGGTGGACGATTTCAACATTGAAGAGGTATGGAATGATTCCGTCCTTCAGGAGCCTGGGCGCGCCTTTGTGAGTCTTGACCTGGCGGGTGAGCTCAGAGGCTGCATTGGGTATTTGGAACCTCAGGGCCCCCTGTTTGAGGTCGTGCAGCGCGCAGCGATTGGGGCGGCCTTCAAGGACCCAAGGTTTCCTCCCCTCAAGGCTGCTGAGCTTTCCCGAATCGTATTTGAGGTATCTGTCCTCACGGCGCCCTGGGAGGATGTCGAAGATCGAAGGACGTTGCCCGGCCGGATTGTCTTGGGCCGGCACGGTCTCATCATCAGCTACCATGGTGGGCGTGGGGTTTTGTTGCCGCAGGTACCGGTGGAGTGGGGATGGGACGCGGTTCAGTTCTTGGAGAAAACGTGTATGAAGGCGAGTGTCCCTCCGGGCAGCTGGCGGGATGAGGAGTGCCGTGTTTGGTTGTTCTCCTCGGTGGTTTTCCGGGAGAACTCGATGGTGCGCTAGGGGCTGTCCGAAAACCCCATCGGGCCAGAATGAAAGGTCTCCGAGGCCGGATGGGGAGAACTCCCGCAGAGAACGCAGAGGGCGCTGGCATGCAGTGGGAGGGGGGGATGCAGCTACATCGGAGCAGTTTTCAGCAACTGCCTTGGTCTGCTGAAACGGTATATCTGCAAAATTCCCCAAAAAGGTAGGATCAAAACAGGGAACCTACCCACCCCCGAAGGCGTGGTCGAAAACGCCACCGCGCCTTCTGCGGCAAGACTTTTCATACCAGGATTGGAAGAGATGGCTGAGGCGCCGAGTCTTCCAGCGCAGATGATTCAATAGGCGAACGGCTGCACGCGATACGGCACCGGCTGAAGGCCGATGGCGCGGAGTTCCTGCACAAGCTCCTGTCGTTGCTGATGGATTTCCTCACGGGTGAGGGGGCGGATCCCATCCCGGCGGCTCTTTTCGCCGTAGGCACCCGCCTCCGTGTTCTCCATGGGGGAAAGGTATACCCTATTGCCTTGTGGGAGCCCGCATTGTCTCAGGAAATCGAGAGACTCCTGGATATGCGCCTTGGCGAAGGCCGTGCCACCCGCTCCGACAAGCAGGATTGGGTCCACGGCGAGACCGGCGGCTATGACGTTTTGGAGGGTGTGCTGCATGTTTGGCAATGGGGCCGGCTTATCGAGCCAGTCGAGCAGTTCCTGGCAGCCGCTCTCCAGGCCGAGGTAGACGCGGCGCAGGCCCCAGGTGCGCATCTGTTGGAACTCCTGAATGCCGTGGCGCAAGCCGGTAAAGCCGTCGATGAAGGAATGGAGCCCCAGGAATCTTGTGGTGCTGCCGCGGGCCCAGTCGGGGCGCACCTTTTGGTCAGGCTGGGGAAATTCAAAATTATGGCGAAGGATTTCGAAGAGTGGGGCGAGCAGTTTGAACGAAACCCCGAGGGCGTTGGCCTGGCCCAGGAAAATGGTGGTTTTTCGTTTGAGGTCATCTCCATGGAACTCCACCGCGTCCTCGAGATGCCGCACGAAGGCGTCTGGTTTTTTGACCTGGAACGGGGTGTCTCGGTAGAGGTTGCAGAAGGTGCAGCGGTTGAAGGGACAGCCTTCGGTGAGCTGGAGGACGAAGGCGAGGTATTGATCCGGAGGCAGGACCGTGATGGGGCGGTAGATCTCGAGAAACCTGCGGCCTTGTGCTTGAAGTCCGGCGGGCGTCATGCGGTTCGCTTTGGCGAGGACCTCGAGCAGGGGGCGCAGCGTGGCGAGATCTGATGTGGGGAATCCATCGATCGGGTGACCGGCGTGGATGTAGGCATGGACCGATCGTGCCACCTGGCAGGATTCGCGGCAGAGTTCTGTGATTTGCCGGGGTGTAAGGGCTTTTTTTTCGAAACCTCCACCGACCTCCAGCGGTCGCTTCCTTGCCAGGGTCCCGTTGTGGGAGAGGCCTCGGAACCGGTATTCATTCACGGACCCGTTGCGGAGCGGACGGCCCTCCAGGTCATAGAGAAACTGGCGTCCGTCGAGGAGGATCACCTCCAGGGCGTCGGTTCGGAGTCCGCAGAAGAATTGGGGATTCGAATCAGGCCCCGCGGATTGCGCCCAAGTTTTAAAAACACCGCACTTGCGAAAGGATCGGTTCCCCTGATAAGTTAAATCCGTGTTTCCCATACTGCATATTCCTAGGTGAAGAGGGGTGAACCTTCAACACGTGGGTATGGATGGGCATGAACCGACTTTCGATCGCGATGGCGTCGTAGTTTGCAGTTTTTGCTTGTCAGTACGCTGATAGGGGTACAGTATGAGGAGAAATATTGGTGATCTCGACCTTGATCTGTTCGGGGAGAGGGATCCATCATTCCCACTATGTTCCTTATTTTAGGGGGTTAAGAAATGAAGAAGCTGGGTGCTTGGTTTGCCGCGTTGTTGCTTATGGTAGGGACGACTGTTTGGTTTGGCTGTACTCCGGCCGAGGAGCCTGCTGCGGACGAGACCCAACAGGAAGCTCCTGCGGAGGCCGCTACGGAGGCTCCTGCAGAGCCTGCTGCTGAATAATCGAACCATTCGATGCGACCCTTTTAGGTCGCGGGTTAACCCCAAAAAAAATGGCTTTCTTCACATCCGTCATTTGACGAATGCGGAGGAAGCCATTACTCTTGGACCTCAACATCGCGAGATGCCCCCATCGTCTAGTGGCCTAGGACGCCAGGTTCTCATCCTGGAAACAGGGGTTCAATTCCCCTTGGGGGTGCCATCCCGAGTGGCACTCGCAGTTGATACGACCGATCCAAGCCCTTTTCGAAGGGCTTTTTTTATTGCCTGAAATGAGAGAGACCGCGCACCAGCTGAAAAGCTAGCCGCTTTCCCATCCGGCCCCGGAGAGCCTCGCGCAGAGGGCGCGGTGACGTTTGCGACCTGCCTAAGGGGTGGGTAGGTCCCAAGCTCTGCCGCCTACCTTTTTTCAGGGGGGGAGATATACCGATTCACCAGGCCAAGGCGGTTCCTGGAAACGGCTCCGATGTGGCTGCATTCCCCCTTCCAATACACCTCTGCGTTCTCTGCGTTCTCTGCGGGAGTTCTCCCCATCCGGCCCCGGAGAGCCTCGCGCAGAGGGCGCGGTGACGTTTGCGACCTGC
>CALLYA010000383.1 GCA_937875495.1 uncultured Verrucomicrobiota bacterium | reverse complement strand
GGTCGAAAACGTCACCGCGCCCTCTGCGGGAGGCTTTCCGGCTCCGGATGGGGAGGTCAGGTTGAGAATGCGGCTACCTTTTCGGACGGACTCAGGGCTAGAGTGATTTGAGGAACTCGGCCAGGTCCTTGCGCTGTTCCGGGGTCAGGTGTGAGGTGCGCCCGTGCAGGTCCTCCGGATTCCTTTCTTCGAGCACCTCTTCCAGGGTGACGGCGGAGCCGTCGTGGAGATAGGGACCGGTCTGGTAGAGTTCGACCAGGGTCGGAGTGTCGAAGGCGCTCTTGCGATCGTATTCGCCCTTTGTGCCGACGTCGTACAACTCGAGATCGGTGTAGAGCGGGGGGGTATGGCAGATGGCGCAGCCGGTCTCTTTGCTCATGAACAGGGCCTTCCCGCGCTCCGCGGCTTCGGTGAGTCGGCCGTCCGGGGTCAGAAACGGACTCGGCATCGGCTTGAGGTATCGCAGGTAGGCCCGCGTGGCCTCAACAGTCTCTTCTTCAGGGACAACGAACTGGATGTGAATGAAACCTGCCTTGGCAGCGGTCTCCATATCGGCTCGGACCGCCAGTGACATGACGGGTGGGGTGAGGTAGCTCCAGACCATAGAGCGTGTGTTCTTTGGGTTACCGATGCCGTCGTTGAGGAGGTCCCAATTGAAGCCATCGGCGCGACCGCCATTGGGGTGGCATGTGACGCAACTGAGCCAGTTCTGGAAGCAATGATCCGCGTTGAAAAAGGCGATTTCGCCTTTACGGATGAAGTCGGCGGGTGGGTTATTGCCGACGGCGACGGTGGTGGTGACCTTTTTGGACGTGGTATCGACCATTGCCACTGTTCCGCTGAAATAGAGGGCAACTGCCAGGCGGCCTTGGCCGAAGTCGATACCTCTTGGTGCCAGCCCGGGGAGAGAGACGCGCTCGATCAGTCCTGCGCGGTAGAGCCCGGAGAGGTCATTCACGAGGTTGCGGCTTGCCTCGGGGTCAGAAGAGATGAGGTTGTGGAGTCCGGGGAGATCGATGCGCGCCAGTTGATGGCGGCCGCTCAGGGAGACCCAGATGGCGTTGCCGTCTGGCTCGCAGACGACGCCCCAGGGGTCGGCTGCGCCCTCCATCGGGTGATCGAGCAGGACGGTGCATTCGTGTTTGGCCTCGGCGACGTTGAGGATCGAGAGGGCGTTGGTATTGACCCAGCCACGCTCCAATTGAGTGGTTGGCAGATTGGTCCGGCCGAGGGTGTGAACGGCGTAAATATATTTCCCGCAGGGACTGCAGACGAGCTCGCGAACGTTACCGGAGCCGGGCGGCAAGGGAATATTCGAAGTAGCTCGGGAATCGAGATCCAGCATTGTGATCGATGCGGCTTGCCGGGGATCGTCACCGCGTCCGTAAGGCAGGTTGTTGCCGATGAAGGCGGTCTTTCCATCTGGGACCAGGGCGATTCCGAACGGCGCATGGAGGGCTTCGACCTCGGCAACGCATTCGGCGGAGGCCAAATCGATCAAGCTCACTGTGTTGTAGTCGGTGTTGGTGACGATCAGGAGACCGGTCTGCTCGGCCAGGGCCAGACCATAGGGGCGCAGGCGAACGGCAAATCTGCGAAGGATCCCGCCGGTCTCGGGATCGATTTCGGCGATCGTGGCGTTTTCGCTCTCCGCCACGTAAAGTCGGCTCCCGTCGTTTGCCCAGACCACACCGGCCCCCTTGCCCTGCAGCTGAATATCACGGGCCACTTCCAGATTCCCGGATTCAACGAGCACCAATTTCTCTGCGGTGGCGTCGGAAACCGCCAACCACCGGCCATCGGGGGAGAAGGCGACGTCGGCCGGGGATCGATATACCTGTCCCGCGACCGGGGAAAGGATCAAGAGGGAGAGTGCGACAATGAGTGCCGCGGATGCCGCCCACTGCCGGGGAACGGTTGAACCTGTCATGCGTGGAATCCTTATCTCAAAGGGGTTGCATCGTGTATGTCCGTCGAATTCCGGGTTGGGAACTCTGATATATCGGACGCCACCTTACCGGCTGTCCAAGGCAAAGCCAATCAGTTTTCAAGGCCGGAGGGGAGTTCGTGGGTTGAGCGAGAGGTCGCCCGAACAGGCAGCCGCTTCCCCAGCTTGTCTTTCCCATCCGGATCCGGAGAACCTCGCGCAGAGGCGCAGGGCCGCCAAGGCGTTTTCGACCTGCCTTGGGGGTGGGTGGGTCCATGCTCTGATATCCACCTTTGGGGGAATTTTTAGTTATACCGTTGCAGCAGACCAAGGCTTTTCGAGAAAACGGGTCCGACGCAACTGCATCCCCCCTCCCATTCCCCCTCTGCGATCTCTGCGACCTCCGCGGGAGTTCTCCCCATCCGGATCCGGCGAGTCTCCCGCAGAGGGCGCAGAGGACGCGGGGGTGAATTCGACTTGGCTTGGCTTGGGAATTCAGTTCAATGGAGCCTTGCCTTGGATCGGACTTCTTCGGATAGTGGGCGGACTGAGCGGCGGATTAAATCATTCATTACGGAACAGACAGGGAGTTGACCACCATGCAGAACTCGCCGGATGACACCATCGACATGATCCTTGGAGAAGCGCAACGGGTCTTGAATGAGATGAAGAAAACCAAGGCGATTGATCAACGGAAAGTGCAGAGCGAGGTCCTCCTCAACCTCTGTCAGTCCTTTCAAGTTTTCGCTGAGCTCGTCACCAGTATGATGGACGAGGACGACATCGATCCGTTTTCGGATTTCGATGATTGAGCCTTGGGTAGGAGCGGAGATCAGCGGAACAGGCTGCGCAGGTAGTCCGCGTTTCTCTTGGTGTCGTCAACTGGGTTCTGGGTTGGGCTGGAGGTCTCCAGGACGACCCAGTCCCGGTAATGAATGGCCTGGATTGCGGCTGCGATCGGTTCGAATTTAGAAGGGTCGTGGTCGAGGAAATTCGGGCCATTCTTGAAGTGGAACTGGACGATCCGGCTGCCGAGCAGACGGATGTCCGCAGGGACGTCATGCCCCTTGGTAGTACCGGTATTGTAGACGTCGTAATAGACTCGAACCGCCTCGTGGTTGATACGATCCAGGAGGCGTGCGTTTTCTTGGCCGGACAGGTAGTTTTCGACGGCCAGGGTTACTCCTGCATCCTTGGCGATTGGGGCTGCGGCCTTGAGCCGTTTGATCACGACCTCGAGTTCATCGGATTTGAGATGGCCTTGGGGGTCGAGGAGGTCGCCCGCTCCGAAGAACGCGACAAGGATGATCGGTGCCTTGAGTGCCTTAGCAGCAGCGATGCTCTGTTCGAGCCATGCCGGTCCGCGTGGATCCTGGGCGAGGGGATGACTGTTCAGCAGGCTCATCATCAGGGAGCAGATAGGGATTCCGGTTTGCTGTATGAGGTCTTGATAGCGCTCCAGGGCCTCCCCCGATGCGATGCTGAGCTGATCGGCGGCGGGTCCGACATTGACCTCGATCCCATCGAGCCCCGCAGAGGCAGCGTTTTCGAGACCGAGGGTACACGAGCCGACTCGAATCGGCCCACGTTCATGCGCCGATTGGGCTGCGTTGGGTGCATCCGATGGTTGCGCCCAAAGATTGCGGATGGTTGCGGCGAACGCGGCGGTCGTCGCATCTCGGAGGAATTGTCGTCGTCGAAGCATGTCGCCCCCTCCTGTATTGGATTGTCAACCGGTCTGCAGGGGGATCCGCAGCCGATGAAGGTCTTGAAAAAGAGCTCGATCCTTCCAGGCTTTCTTCTATCGCAGGGAGGTCTCGGCGGCAATCTTCAAGGTAGAGGTCGTCCGAAAAGGTCTCCGGATCCGGATGGGGAGGGATCCCGCAGAGATCGCAGAGGGCGCAGAGGTGTATTGGGA
>CALLYA010000382.1 GCA_937875495.1 uncultured Verrucomicrobiota bacterium | reverse complement strand
GGGTACGTGTACGGGTACGTGTACGGGTACGTGTACGGGTACGTGTACGGGTACGTGTACGGGTACGAGGGGTTGCCGATCCGTCCGAACATTGTCTGAATCGGGGTCGGGATCGGAATCGGAATCGGAATCGATTCCTGTCCTGGTTGGCTCCTGGCCCTCATGGACCGCTCAAACTTCGCTGCCGAGTGGTGTCAGCACCGCAACAATACGGTTGCGGTACCCGGTTCTGAATGGCCGAATCCCATCACGCGTCCCTTCGATACCGAGACCGATAGCGACCCCGACCCCGATCTAGCTTCGCCGTGGACCTTTTCGGATGGCCTCTAGGTACATCTCCCCCTCCCAATAAACCTCTGCGCCCTCTGCGTTCTCTGCGTTCTCTGCGGGAGTCCTCCCCATCCGGCCCCGGTGACCTTTCGTTTCCGCCCAATGGGGTTTTCGGACAACCACTAGCCAGGTCGAAATGGCCTTAGCGCCTCTGCGCCTCTGCGCGAGGCTCTCCGGTTCCGGATGGGGCGGTCAGGTTGGGGGGGGGCGGCTGCCTCTGGGGCGTTCTCATTTTGGATTTGCGCTTCGGGAGCAATTCCCCCAGAATGGTGCTATGCAATCTCAGGAAATTCAGACATCGGTCTTGGGCAGCCTTGGGAATTAAGGGGAGGCGCCCTTGAACGAGGCCGATGGTTTTCTGGTTTAGCGAGGAGGCGTACGTTTTGAGCCGTATGGAATTATTTCTTTTCGGATCAACTTTGCTGATAGGAATTACCCTGTGCTGGGTATTTGTAGGATCGCTGGTGGCCTCTCCGACGAGGGCGATGCGAAAGGCAACCCGAGGCAGGTTTGCTTCGATGCCGAAGCGGTGACGGTGTGTGGGGTGGGGCCGTTCCGATGATGGGGGGCGGCGGATGAGAAGACGTTTTTTCGCCAAAAAAATGCCCCGGTTCTCGAGGCGGATGACCTTCAGAGAACCGGGACTTCGTTAAGGCCCTGGTGGGCGTTTTACAACCGATGGATCAGTAGCCTTCGACCCAGACTCGGGTTTGCCTTTGCTCGTAGTGTCCGGGGATCCAGACCCGTTCGAAGAACCCTGGCTGGACCTCACGGGTGACGTAGCATCGCCCGTTCCAAACCTCGCTGGCGACCGGTGGAACCCATTGTCGTTCATAGGTCCCGGGGACCCAGACCTCCTCCTGTTGGATCTCATAGTGTCCGGCGGGTCTGCGGGGTGGGGGTGTGGGACGGACCACGCGGTATTCCACGACCGGCTGGGCGCGATAGACCGGTTCATAGTGAATCTCGCGGACCTCGTGTGTGTAGTAGTGTTGTTGCGGTGGCGGGTACGCATTGTACCCCCTGTTGTTGAAGATATGGTCGAGGGCGAGGACCCCTGCGGCTCCGGCGAGGATCTTGCCTGCGGTGGCCCATTCTTTCTGCCCGGCGCTTGCGGTTGTGGGCATCCAGATCAGGCTACCGGTCATAAGGAGTGCAGCCAGAGTGGTGCTGATCCATTTTTTATTGCGGTACAGGTTCATGGTTCCATCTCCTTGTGCGGCCCCTCCAGGGAGGGGGTATCAGCTTGTTCTGTTCGGAGGATTGGACCCTTCAATGCGCGAATTATTCAGTGTCGGGCTTCTCTTTTTCGGAAGTCCCGGCTGGAGCCTGGAATTCGAAGCTGAGGGTATGCTCAAGGTCGTCGGGCAGCGTGATCGCGATGGAGTGTTCCCCCAGCACGGGGTGGCGTACACTCAGTTGATAGTCGCCGTGGGGGAGACCGCGGATCGGGATTTGAAAGTGACCATGGGCGTTGGTCACATCGAAAAATGGGTGGGGTAAGACGGCGCAAAACGCTCGCATCCAGGGATGCAGGTCGCAAGTGATCGGAATCCAGACTTCCGGGTTGGGGAAGATACGTTCGGTCTGGGTGTCGGCGAGGACGAATCCGAGATTGAATTCCTCATTCTGTTGCGGCCTGGCATGGACCTGAAACAGGCTTGCGTCGTGGTTCTGGATGAGGAGGGGTTGACCGGCCATCACACCGAGTACCGGGGGATGGTATTGGCAGTCTTGGATATCGAGTTGAGCGGCCTCGAAGGGCGGGGGGTAGTGGGTATCGGTGGGAATGCCCGCTGAGATCCAGACCAGAACGGAGGCCAGACCGCCACCCTCGCCGGTTTGCACGAGATGAACGGAGTCATGAACCGGGAATGGTTCACAGAAGGGATCTTCCACCAATAGCGGCTCTGCCGGCGGGGGAATGGCACCAACCAGGGTAACCACACCGATCAGGGATTGGACTGTGGCCGTGGGATCGGGCGTCGGCCGAATAGGTTCCGGTTCGGTTGTGTTCGCTTCGGGCAGGATTTCGAGTGGCGGTGATTCCGTTGGCTTGCTGGATGGGGTGGAGGAGGGGGCCTCCTGACTCCGGGCCTCTGGGGATGTTGGCGGTTCCTCGTTCTGCTTTGGGCAGCCGACACTCAAGAGGGCAAACAGGGCGAAGAGGCAGAATCTGCCGGATTGGGCGAAGACGGGTATGGATATGGATGGGCGATAGGGGTCCATAGGCTGATCACCGAAACCGTGGAGGAACGGGATGGGACGGGGGCCTGGGGCCATGATGTCCCATTAGTGTTGGAAACAGATAGAGCGCCATGAGTCGTGGCAGGAGCCTTGGATTCCAGTCCATACGCAGGCTGGTAAGCAGGTTCCTCCGCGCGGCACCGGGGCGTCCGAGTTCGATGTAGTTGTAGGCGAGGCCGAGATGGGTCTTGGCCTTTTTGATGCGAATAAAATCGCTGCTGGGAAAGGATTCGACGGGGTGGGTTCGATTGATCTTGTCCCAGATGCGCAGGTGATCCTCCGCGATTTTGTACCAGGTAGCGGAGGACATATTGGTTGAGCGAACCCTGCGTCGAACCAGCGGCTCGCGCACGCATCCGATCTGGTGGTCGAGGGCGATGCGCAGGCAGAGGTCGTAATCCCCGGCGTATCGAATCCAGGAGTCGAATCCGCGGAGTTCTTCGAGGATCGATTTCCGGCATAGCATGGTAGAGGGGAGGATGAAGAACTCCTGGTAGAGCGCGTCCAAAATCCAGCCTTCGTCGGCGAGCGGCTTTTGATCGAGCCAGTGGAATTGTCGGCCTGACTCTTCCTCGTCAACGATGGCGTCGCAGTAGACGAGAGCGAATTCGGGGTTGTCTTCGAGTTTCGGCAGTTGCAGCTCCAGTTTCCGGGGCAGCCACAGGTCGTCGGCGTCGAGAAAGGCGATGAAGTCGCTATTGGCGGCGCGAAAGCCGGTGTTCCGGGCGTTGGAAACGCCCTGGTTTTCCTGGTGAATGACCCGAATGCGGTCACTGAACGGAGCGAGTGCGGGGCGGACATCCTCCTGGGAGCCGTCGTCGACCACGATAATTTCGTCCGCCGGGCGGGTCTGTTGCAAGACGCTGGCAACAGCCTGGGCGGCGGATTGCGAGTCGTTGTGGGTGGGGATGATGACAGCGATGGACGACAATTGGATGCACCGTGGTGGGGGAGGTGGTTTGTGGGGAAAGGCGGGTTGGGGGAATAACTCAGTCTAAAAGCATGGCCGATCCGGGGAGTGGATGAAAGAAGAATCGCCCGAGCACCGTATGGAAAGGCAGGCAGGCGGATGGTCACGGAGCAGGCCAGATCGATGTTAGGGTTGAGGGAGGAGGCCCGGTGTGGATGGAGCCGTGGCTCGGGTGGTGGGGGGACGATCTAACGTTGTGGCGGTAGCGGAGATGTAGACGTTTTGCCACGAATATTCCACACTGGATCGCGTGTGCCATCGATCCCGATGCCGACCCCGACCCCGATTTCGCTCTACTGCTGATGCGGATCTCTGCCACTGTCCACAGGGCCGAAGGCCTTCCCCCGTACCACCAGACCGAGACGGTCTGGCTACCCCAGCGCCCGTCCGAAAAGGCGCGCTCCTTCAGGCGTCGCCTCCAGGCAATGGTTGTCGATCAGTCCGATCAGTCCGATCAGTCCGATCAGTCCGATCTTGCTCCACCATCTAGCTTTTCGGACAGCCTGAAGCTCAGAGCATGGAACCTGCCCACTCCCATTAGGCAGGTCGAAAACGCCACTGTGTCCTCTGCGGGAGGCCTTCCGGATCTGGATGGGGGAGGAGCGGTCGCCTTTGCGGACGGGCTCTTAGCTAGAGGCTATCCGAAAAGGCGCGCTCCTTGAGGCGTCGCCTCCAGGCAATGGTTGAGGATCAGCCAGATCAGTCCGATTCATGGTCGAAATCGAAATCGAAATCGGGATCGGGATCGGGATCGGGATCGAAATCGGGATCGAAATCGATTCCTGTTCTGGTTGGCACTTGGCCCTCACGCACTGCTTAAACCTCGATGCCGAGTATTGTCAGCGCCGCAACAA
>CALLYA010000381.1 GCA_937875495.1 uncultured Verrucomicrobiota bacterium | reverse complement strand
TTTTCAGTGATACCGATTCAGTAGGCCAAGGCAGTTGTTGAAAACGGCTCCGATGCAAGTCCCTTTTTCCCCCTCCCAATACCCCTCCGCCCTCTGCGATCTCTGCGATCTCTGCGATCTCTGCGGGATACCTCCCCATCCAGCCCCGGAGATCTTTCGTTGTGGCCCAACACGGTTTTCGAACGGGCTTTACCTATCTGTGTTCATCGTGGGTTTTCCATGATGTCAGGTCACGCTGCAGCATGTCTTCCAGGCGATCGATCTGGGGGATCAGGGTTGGTTCCAGCAGGGTGAAGGCTTCGGCCGGGAGGGGTGGCCGCGGCTGATACTCGACCCGCAGCTTCCAGGACGCATCGCGCAGTGATTTCGGGATCCACTGACGAATCCGGAACGAGCGTGCCCATGGCGTTTGAAAGACCCATTTCTGGAGCCAGGGGTTTTTGGCACGTTTGCTCTGGTTGTAGGGCTTGAATTCCGGTGTGAAATCGGTGGCGACCTCAAGGAACTGAAGGATTTTCAGGTAGGCTTCGGCGGTTTGGCTCCGGAAGTCGTCGTAGAGCGTGACATGGACTTGGTGGTCACCGAGGGCATCGCGGTAGCGTTGGAGTTGGTCGGCGAACCTTCCGATTTCGCTGTAGTACAGGCCTTCTCGGCAGAGGAACGTACTGGGGATTCGACTGCCTGCGCGCCGTGCGGGCTCGGCTTGGAGGGCGGCTACGAAGTCCTGGAGCTCTTCATTCCCATTGCAGAGCATTTCTTGATGGAGGGAATAGAGGGCTTCGAAGGGGTTGCGCAGCATGATGATGACCCGGGTATCGGGTCGCTGCCGAGCGATTTCGGTGGGGGCGGACTTGGACATCAGGTACCAGACGGACGCCTCCCCGATCTTTTGGTGGGCTTGTGCCTTTTGAAAGAGGGCGAGGTACTCGTTCTCGGTGGGCCTGCGATGGGAGAGGGTCAGGTCCTGGCCGAAGAAATGGATCTCCTTACGATCCGGCATGAAGATGTCGGGGTGTGCTTTGAGGTAGTGGTACATCGCGGTGGTCCCGCAACGGGGCGCCCCGACGATCAGAAAATCCGGCCATCGCTGCATGGGTCAGTCCTGGGGGTGGGCATCCACCTGTTGGTGTTTGTCGCGCATGGCGTGTTTGAAGTTGCACAGCCCGACGGCTCGGGCATGTCCGATTGCCCAACCAGCAGCCAGGCGCAATGCGTGACTGCGAAAAAAGGGGCGCCCCTGGTCGGGCTGTTGGAAGAGGAAGAAGCCGAAGGGGAGGGGTACTCCGGTGAAACCGAGGCGGCAGGCGAGTCTGCGCATGCCGAGCAGGGACGGGAAATTGATGTGCTGGCCGTGCTCGGGGGTGATGTACTCCCAATCGGGGCCGTGTTTGCGATCGTCGAACCATTCTGAGCGGAGCAGTATCTTGCCGCCGGTGGTCAGGAGGGGTGCGAGGCTCTGCAGGGTCTCCAGAGGTTCAGGCAGGTGTTCCAGGACTTCGATGATGGTGATCAGGTTGAGGGAGTGCGGGGCGATCCGATCGAGCCGTTCGGTGATAAAGCCTTCGCAATCCAGGGGGCGTGTGTATCGATCGTAGCCGTGGGCATCGAGCCCGAAATCCCGAAGCAGGCGGACGAGGAGTCCGCTCCCCGCTCCGAAGTCCAACACGGAAGCGTGACGTGGCAGCAGGCCGGTACGGCTCATTGCGCGCAGGAACAGTGCGCACGCAATGCTCCGCTGGACCGATCCGGTGTCGGCGTGGAAGCCGAGTGGGCTGTAGCTTTCTTCGAGCCAGGCGACCTTGGAGATTTGCAAGGAATGGCAGGTATCGCACAATTCATAGGACGCCGGATATTTTCCGAGTATGGTATGGGCGAAATGTCTGCTGAGGCCTTTGGCGTCACAGAACAGGCAGCTCGATAGGTCGCGGTCCAGTCGGCAGTATTGAGGGGTAGGCATGGGTGGAGCATCGACAGGCAGACGGCTTCGGAGTTTGGAATCCTCTGGTCCCTATAATCCAGAGTACCATCCATTATCCAGCCGGCATTTGTGAAAAGATGGAAGATGGGGTGGCGGAATGGCTGCGGGGGAAAGGGTGATTGGTATCAGCCTGCTCAATCTTGTTCCTGGGGCTATCGGCGGTCAGGAGCGGTACATCCGGAGACTCGTGGATGGAATGCAGCGTGAGTTTTCGGAGGAGTGTGTGATCCTCTATGTCTGTCGTGAGGCGGCGTCACTATGGCCGGAATTACCGGCCCAATGGCGCTTGAAACGACTTCCGATTCGGGGGGGCGACCGGGTCCGGCGGATTTTGTACGAACAATTGATCCTGCCGTTTCACTTCAAGCGGGATGGGGTGGGGGTCTCGGTGCATCCGTCTTACACGGCACCGTTGGGTCCTGGGGCCGACAAGCGCATGGTCTCGATTTTGGATGCCCAATTGGCGCATGTCCCCGAGGATTTCGGATGGCTGGAGCGTCTGGCGTGGCGCGTGTTTGTCCCGGCGGCTGCGCGACGGGCGGATTGTGTCGTAGCGGTTTCCAAGGCTGCGGCCAAGCAGGTGAGTGCGGCCTACCGACTGGATGAAGGGCGGGTACACGGTGTTTTGCTGGGGGTGGACCCCTTTTTTTGTCCGGGGCCGTCGGAGGAACGGGAGGGTGGATCGGTGGAGGGTTTGGCCCCCTTTATCCTGGCGGTGGGCGACACCTATCCGCACAAGAACTTCGACACCTTGGTGCGTGCATTCGGGGAAGAGATTGCGCCTCGGGATCCGGATTTGCGGCTGGTATTGGTCGGCCGGGCAAGGCGTGGGGAGGCTGCGATTGAGGCTGCCCGAGGTGCGACCGGGCTGGGATCACGGTTGGTGCGCATGCAGGGCATTTCGGACGAGCGTCTCCGGGGGCTCTATCGATCCTGCCGGGTGTTTGTGATGCCATCGTTGTACGAGGGATTTGGCCTTCCGTTGATCGAGGCGATGGCTTGCGGGGCGCCTGCGATTTGCCACGACCTGCCTGCCTTACGGGAGGTTGGTGGGAAAGCCGGGTGTTACTTGGACGCGCGGGAGCCGTCTGCCTTGGCCGAAGCGATTCTCTTTCTGGTGCACGACGATGAGCTCCGCCAGCGGATGAGCCGGGAGGGTGTGCTCCGCGCGGCGGAGTTCCAATGGGAGCGGACCGTAGCCCAACACGCCAGACTCCTGCGTGCGCTATTCAGCCATCAGCCGGAAGTTTAATCCGCAGATCGCCGCAGCTGAAGAAATCGAAATCGAAATCGAAATCGGGATCGGGATCGGGATCGGGATCGAAGGGCAGGGTGATTCGGTGTGGAATATTCTCCGAGTCCGGATGGGGAGGACTCCCGCAGAGGGCGCAGAGGACGCAGAGGGGTATTGGGAGGGGGGCATGCAGAAACGTTGGAGCTGTTTTATGTGCTGCCTTGGTCTGCCGAAACGGTATGTCTAGGAAATTTTCCAAAAAGGAAGGGATCAGGGGCATTGCCCCGACCCACCCCCATAACCAGGTCGAAAACGCCACCGCGTCCTCTGCGGGAGGCTCTCCGGGGCCGGATGGAAGGAAAGCAGCAGGCTACCGCTTCAACCTTTTCGAACGGGCTCCAGCTCCAGCCGCAGCGAACCGCGGTTTCCGCAATTCCCGCCCAGGGTGCGGCTCATGGGGGGGCGGTTGCGGGCATCCCTTTCCTCCAGTCTTGACTGAAACCGCGGAAGGCAGCAGGATGATGGCAGCCAGGTTCATCGGTTGTTCCTTTCTCAAAGCGATGCACCACATCCTCAACCTCACTTTTCGACATGCCAACGTCCCGGGGTCTTCACTGATGTCATGTTCAACGCAACAAACGAACGGGTCCGCTTGGGGGCTCACTGGTCCGAATGCTCCGCGCTGGTGGGGGCCGGTCATGCTTCTCGCCATCGTATTGTTGGCGGTCCTGATGCCGCCTTCGGCCCAGGGCCAGTTCGGGCGTGGGCTTCAGATCCAGGCGGAGCAGCTCTATGAGGATGGCCTTGCAAGGCTTCAGGCCAATGAGTTGGAGATGGCGGAGCTGAATTTTAAAGCCGCGCTGCGTCTGTTGCCCAACGATCCGACGCTTATTCGGTACGTGCAGCTGGTGCAGGAGCGGATCTCGAAATCGCCCGGGTATCTGATGCGGCTGCGGCTGCAACGGACCCTCATTCCCGAAGTGGATCTGCGTGAGATGAACCTGACGCAGATTGTCGCCTTCCTGCGGACCGCTTCGGAAGGGCGTTCGCCGGACGGGAAGCCGGTCAACATCCTATTCGACTGGCCTGCGGACCGTCCTCAGCCGCTGATTACGCTCTCGATGCGGCGAGTCAATCTCTTCACGATCGTCGAGTATCTGGCGGAGTTGGGGCCGCTCATGTATCGCACGGACGAGGTAACGCTCTTCCTGACAGCGGCGCCGGAGCATGAGCCGGTGCCTGAGGAATTCGACCCATTCACAGCGCTCTCGTCACCGATTTTCAAGCCGGCCGATGGACCACCTGCTGGTGACCTATTGGGGCCGCCGCCTGTCCTGACCGATCCTTTCGCTCAGGGGCAGACCCCTGGAGGGTTGGGCGAGGGCGGGGTGGGCCTCCCTGAGAGACCCCAGAAGACGGATGAGGAGTTGACCACGGAGATGGAGGAGGATTTGGCTCTTCAGCAAGAGGAGGAGGATCCTGATGATCTGCCGCGTCCGGAGCTTCCGGAGCCGCCGCCGGACGCACCACCGACGGAGGTCGTGGGATTCCATCCACGGTATACCGCGCTGTTGAAGTCGACGCTGCTGCCGACGGTTCGGCTGAAGGACGCTCACTTTTCGGACGTGCTTCGGTTTGTCACCAAATCGGCGGACCTCTCCTTGGCATCCCGCGGTGGGAGTGCGCCGTTGCCGACGGGGGTGAATTTTGTATCCGCCACCGCCTTCCTTCCGGAAACTCCGAGGATCACGGTGACTTTGGACAACGTGCCGGTGCTCGATCTTCTGGTTTACCTGGCGGAGTCCGCGCAGATGGAGATGCGCGTCGATGAAAATGCCGTGGTCTTCCTACCGAATCAGGGACGTGCTGCGCCCAAGGATCTCTCCCGGGTTCTGTTGAGGGAGTATCCGGTGACGAACCGCAGGCAGTTGGTACGGCGCCTGCAGGAGACCTTTCTGGATTCGATCAGCATATTTCCGGGCGACGTAATGGAGGTCCTGCAAGGGATCCGGGACCGGCTGGAGCGGGAGGGTAAGCCTGCCTTCAACATTCACAGTCATCTGGCGGAGGCGCAACCGATGCTCCTCAGTCCACTGGTCATGGATCGGGTATCGGTCTTGCATGTGCTTGGGTACATTGCGGAGAACAGCGGGTGCACATTTCGCATTGACCCCAACGTGGTAGTCTTCCTTCCCTCCGCCGCACCGACACCGAAACCGGTGATCGAGAACCTCACGGACCGGAATGATGAGGAGCGAACCCGGCTGCTGCAGAGCAGGCTCCGGTCGTTCATTGTTGAGGAAGCGTCGTATCCGAACGTGCCGCTGACCGGTGTCCTGCAAATGCTCAAAATGGAGCTGGACGACGCGCGCAAACCAACGGATCCGCCCTTCAACATTGTGTTGGAACTCGATCCAATGGGGACCGTACCAATGGTCAATCTGGAATTGAGGCAGGTCCCTGCTTTGAGGCTTTTGGACTACATTGCGACGCAGACCGGAACCACTGTGAGGATCGATCCGTACGCCATCGTGTTTGTCCAGCGACCGGAGTTCGTGCCGGAAGCGAGCCCTTCGACCTTTGGCCTTTGACCGGTATGAAGCGTTCGAGCGAATCCATCTCGGCGGGGTGTTTGGATGGATCCAAATCCAAGGCTTCCAGGTTGGTGCAGGGCGGGGCCTTGCTTGCGCTTGCCAATGTTGGAGGCGCCCTATGCAATTATCTTTTTCAGGCAGTGATCGGGCGCATGCTCACCATGGGACAGTTTGGGATTGTCAACTCCATGTTGAGCATCAGCCTGATCGCTTCGGTCCCTGCGAACGCGATCTCATGGTCGATGACTCGATTCGTCTCAGAGCGGGCGGGGCCTGAGCAGCGCCCGCAGATCGCGGCACTGATTCAGCAGGCATTTCAGCGGCTACTGATCTGGTTTGTACCACTCTGCGGGCTATGGCTGGTCCTTGCGCCTCGTGCGGCGGAGTTTCTGAACATGCCGAGCAGCGGTCCGATCTATGCCTCGCTGGCGATCGTCCTGGCGACCTTGATCCGTCCGATTCTGCAGGGGAGTCTTCGGGGCTTGGAGCGATTCGGGGTCATGGCTGCGGCGAATATGACCCAATCGTTTTCACGGGTGGTCTTGGGTGCGCTCCTGGTTTGGGTGGGGACGGAGGCGACGGGTGCGCTGACAGGAAATGCCTTGAGCCTGGTGATTGCCGCACTGGTGGCGGTTCCATTTCTGCCGTTCCGTCGAAAGGCGGAAATGCCGTTGGGTGGGCATGGATTCCAGGCCTCCGAGTTGTACGCCTTTTTCGGTCCGTCTCTGGCGATCATGGGTGCCTTGGCGATCCTCTCCAACGCCGATATGGTCGCTGCCAAAGCGGCGTTACCCGCTGCTGAGGCAGGAGTCTACAGTGCGGCTTCGGTCTTTGCCCGAGGGTCGCTCTTTTTTATTCTCCCGGCGGTGAGTGTGGTCTTTCCTCGGCTGGCCCGGCAGCATCCTGGAGATCGGAGGGTCTTGGAACTCTGGATGTTGGCGGGCGTAGCCGGCTTTCAGGTGGTGATCAACATTTGCGGCACATTCCTGGCACCGCTCCTGATTCGATTGCTGCTCGGTCGGACGGAATCTGGGGCCATCGACCTGCTTCCGCGGTTTTTGTGGTCCATGACCCCGATGACTCTGGCGATGATTCCGATCCATTTCGGCATGGCGCGTGCCAGCCGGAGGCTTGCCTGGGGCTTGCCGGTGATTGCGGTGGCCTACATCGCCGCGCTTGTGCGATTCCATGTCGAACCGGCCTGGATCCTCAACTGTCTGGCCCTCGCATCCCTATGTGCGCTCCTCTACTCGGTCGCTACCTGCACTTTGGGGCGTCGGCCGGATGTTTGATCCGCAGATGGCCGCAGGTGCAGAACTCGGGGGAGCGGACGCAGAACCCCGGGGGAATCGATGGATTCAGCGTGGAATGCCGGTGGGAAACCGTTCACTACCACCACCAGACCGCGAAGCGCAGGGCTAGAGCCGGTTCGAAAACCCTATAGGGCCACATCGAACGGTTTCCGGATGGGGATGGGGAGGCTTCGTGCAGAGGCGCAGGTGTGGATAGGGAGGCCAGGGATTGAGTCTGCTTTTCTGCAACCCCGATGGACAGCGGGCGGCAGATAAACTCCAAACCCGCCCTCGAAAAAGGCTTGGAACAGGGCATGGCCCCTACCCACTTCTATGGCGATGTCGAAAACGCCACCGCGTCCTCTGCGGGAGACACTCCAAATCCGAATGGGCAGGTCAGGTTGGGACAACCGCTGCCTTTTCGGACGGGCTCTGGTGAGGAATGTCTTGCCACAGAGGTCACCGAGAACACAGAGGCTTCCCATCTGAAGCACCCTGGCTGAAGTGCGAGCTGTCTCGTCGATGGCAAACGGATGAATCTCTCTGTGAACTCTGTGGCTAAATCCGGTCCCAATAGGCGTGCTCCTTCAGGCGTCGCCGCCAGGCAACGGTTGCCGATCAGTCAGATCATTGTCTGAATCGGGCTCAGGCTCGACAGTTTCTGGGAGCTCTTCTAAGGGAATGGCCTGATAAATGGGCTCCTCGGGCTCCGGGGTCGGGCTGTGAAACTCATTTCTGCGTGGGTCCTGCGGATCAGCAACGCTCAGGAAGGCCTCGGCTGCGGTGGCGCTCATCTGCGCATTGTCTTGTTCTGTATAGATCCTGTGCAGTTGATACCAGGCGTCGGCGTAATAGGGGTTGACTGAGAGGGCGGAATGGAGTTCATCGGCGGCTCCATCGAGGTCGCCCTTATGGAGGAGGATTTGAGCGAGCATTCTCCTGGCCTCAAACAGGTCGGGTTGTGCGGCCAGAGTATTGCGCAGGGATGCCTCCGCAACCTCGAACTCACCAGCCTGCACGAGGGCTTGGGCCTCGCGGATGGCGATTTCGGGGTCCATCACGGGAAGGACAGGTTCGCCCTTATCGGCACCGCGCAACTGGTCCAGGATGGAACCGGGTGTGGCCTTGGATGCTTCGGTTTCCGGGACAATGATCTTCCAGCTGCCGGATGTCGTACCATCTTCATCGGCTGGGAATGTGACCACGGAGGACTCACCGTCGTCGGTTCCTGTCGGGAGCATTGGCTGTGCCCAAACGGTCCCGGTGCTGGTCTCGGAGGTCACTTCATGCTGGCGGTCAGGCATGCCATCGATCAGGATATTGCCGGCCTCATCCAGATCGGTATGGATCCGCTGGCGGTCTGCCTGGAAGGCGTCCATTTGGTTGAGACCCTTGGCGTCGTCGACGGTCTCTTTGGTTTGTTTCGCCAGATCGAACTCGTTGCTCATGACATGGGGGGTAATGAAGACCAACAGTTCGGTCCGTTGTGTTTCGTTCTTCTTGGTCCGGAAGAGTGCGCCGAGCAGGGGGATATCCTTGAGAATCGGCACGCCGGTCACGCTATCGTTCTCGCGCTCTTCCATGAGACCGCCGAGGACGACGGTCTGATTATCGCGGACGGTGACGAATGCGTTGGCCTCGCGTCGGGAGATCACGGGGACCGAGTTATTATCGATGAGGACCTCACCGGCGATGTTATCGATGGTTTGGGAGATCTCGAGGACGACGACCTTACCGGCGTTGATCTTGGGTAGGATATCGAGCTGGATGCCGATATCGCGGTAGTCGACATTACTCCGGAAGGAATCGGTTGTTGAGACCGAGGAGTAGGTGGAGGTCACGATGGGGCGGGAGGTCCCGACGATGATACTGCCGGGCTGATTATGTGAAGTGACGATCAGCGGGCGGGAGAGGACCTTGAAGTCGGTGGAGGTTGAGAGTGCCCGGAGTGCCACATCGATATTGAAATCGTTGCTGCTGAAATAATAGCCGAGGCCGGATCCACCGGGGTAGCTGTCGGCGTTGAGGATGGATGCACCGTCGACGGTGCCTGCGCCGTTGAGTCCGCCGCCGAAGCTGAAGACCGGCTCGCGCACATCGAACCCGGCGATGTTCTGTTCGCTGACGGCGGTGAACGATTTTTGCAGCCAGTCGACACCGAGCTCGTCGGTATCGGAGAGGGAGACCTCGCCGATGATCACCTCGATCATGACCTGTGCGAGTTGGACATCGAGTTGGGAGATGACCTGTTCCAGGATCTTGAAATCCTTGGTGGAGGCCATGATGATGAGGGAATTGGAGCGCAGGTCGGCGGAAATCTGGACCTGTGCCTCGAGCAATTCGTCGGCCAGTTCGCCTTCGATGCCGCCACCGGGCCGCCGAGTGAGGCCGCTGGAAGTGTCGACCTGGCGGGCGCCGTACATTCCGGAGGTGGTATTTCGCGAGGTGCCGAGGCGGCTGCTGGTGCCTGTGCGGCTGGTGGTACCGGTGCGGGTCCCGGTCCCGGTCAATCCGCCGGTGCGCTGCTGTCCGATACCCTGACCGGTGGTGATGCCGGTACGGGTCGCTCCGGTGGCCCGGCCGCCGGTGGTGCCTGATCCGCCGACCAAACCGCTCAGGATGCTGGCGAGCTCTTCGGCGTCGGCGTAATAGAGGGGAACGATTTTGATCTCGATGTCCGGTGCGATTTCCTTATCGAGGATACCGATCATCTCATCGAGAAACGGGAAATTAACCGGGCGGGTGATGACGATGAGGTTATTGGTACGATCGTCGGCGACGAGTTTGACCTGTCCTTCGACGATGGCCTCTTCGGTCATGCCGCGAGCGAAGCGGCTGGCATCCGTGCCGGCTGGGGCCTGGGGCTGAGGCGGCTGTCCGGGGGCAACCTGCCGTCGTAGGTTCGGGTTGCGCGCGGCCGCGGATGCGGCGGCGGCGGTTTCGACGGTGATGATCTCCTGCAGTTGGGCGGCGATTTCGCTGGACATGGCGTTTTCCAGTTCATAGATCCGCCATTCGACGAGGTTACGCCCGGGTTGGTCCAGGAACTCGATGATTTGCAGGAGCCGATGAATATTGGCTTCGGTTTCGGTGATCAAAAGGGCGTTGCTATCGGTCAGGACCAGGGCCTCACCATAGGTATGGAGGAGGCCGCTGAGGTCGGCTTGGACCTGTGCTGCATCGACAAAGTCGAGTTTGACGAGTTGGGTGACGAGGTTTTCGCGCTGATGCAGGGTGGGCTGATCGAGCGAGAGGGGGGTGCCCGACTTGATCTCGTCGGTTTTGACGAGCTTCAGGAATCGATCGCCGATCGGTTGGAGGGCGAATCCGTTGTGTGCGAGGACGGCGTCCATGGCCTCGAGCGCCTCGACCAGCGGCATGGGGTCCGGTGCTTGCAGGCTAAGGCGGGTACCCTCCATATCGGTTGGTCGTGCGACCAGGACCCGGCGGCAGAGGCTGGCGTAATACTCGAGAATGACGCTCAAATCGGTCATGGGCAGGGTGACTTCGACGAGCATATTGGGATCGACCGGATCATCGGGCCGGAGGGCCGGGTGACTGCGCTGCGGGTTCCGCGAAGGGATGGGGCGTTGTGTATTGGGACTGATTCCGACTGGCGGCGTGATCCTTGGTGCGACAGGCAGGGTGGGCGCAACCTCAGCGGTTTCGGGCGCGGGTGCGACCTCGGCGCTTTCGGGCGCGGATTGGCCGTCCGGTGCGGGCGGTGCGACCTGGGCGCGGCCATGGGGGGCGAGCAGGTTGAGGGACAACAGGGCACCCGCCACGACGAGGGCCGGCAGCGGCCCCTTTCTCCGCATGGCGGGTAGGGACCATAGAATGCTGGGGATGGTAGCCATTGTGGTGGTGGTGTGCGGCATGTCAGGTTGTGCGCCGGATCCGCAAGCGAGATGCCTGGCGTCCTTATGGTTGATTAAAAAAAGGTTCATGAATCTGAAGGGGATGGCTCGGTGGGGGCGGGCTCAGCTTCGTCGGTATCGCGGTTGCGGATGGTGACCCGGGGCGCGGAGCGTTCGCTGCTTCGGCGCGGGGTGGCTTCACCCGTGGGCATCGGCATACGCATACCGCGAATTCGTGGGTCTGCAGAACTCTCACCGGAGGGTTGAAAGCGTCGGTTTCTGGGATCGATCGAAAGGTTATCGGGGCGGGTAGTGCTCCCCCGTCGACGGACATCTGAGGGCGATTGGTTTTCCTGAGCTCCGGCCGCTTCAGCGGGGGCGACGGCTCCAGGAGCAGCGGGCGAATCGTCGGATTCATCGGGTGAATCATCGGACGGGATCATGTCGGTCGAGGGCGGTTCGGTTGCATCCTGGCCGGATCGTGGATCGGTCTCGGCTCCGGCATCAGGATCTGGAGGCAAGCCCTGGCCATCCGAATCTTCGGGGAAGGTGCCTGGATCAGGAACTTCCGCGGTGTCCTGGGCGTTGGTTCCTACGTCGGTTGCCACGAGGGGGGGAGAGGTCTCTGCTGCGGTTCCCTCGGTCGGTTCCGTCGGAGCGAGCGCAGGTTCCAGGACGGTCCCCGGGGGCAGGAGTGCAAGCAGGGAGCTGACCGGACCTGCCTTAGGGATGAGGTTGACGATCGTCATATCGCCGCTGATTCGGGGATCGTTTGGATTCCGGGGGGGCGAGATGGTGAGGGCGCGAACCTGAAGGAGCTGCTGTTGTTGGGTCAGGGCGTACAGGAAGTTGATGAGATCGGAGGTCTCGGCGCTGTAGTTTCGAATGTTGTAGACGAGTTCCTCGAAATAGACCGAGCTCTCGCGCCCCACGGCTGAGGTGGCGCTGATACGCACATTATGGCGCGCGGCCAAATCGGTGATGAGGTCTTGCAGTTTGGTCTCGGCGGCATCGGGAGTCCACTGGCTCGCCTGAGCCGCGATCAGGAACGGGGCCAATTCGGCGACGCGTCCCTTCCAGTCCGGCTGGCGGCGGATGAACTCAACGGTTGTCTTGAGTGTTTTCTGCTGTTCATCGATTTGGCGGTTGGTGTCTCGCCACTTCGCGACGGCAGGAAAGATGAAGACGTAGTTGACGGCGACGAAGAGGGAGATAAGGACCAGAATACCAATCGAGCGTTCCCGGTCACTGAGCTGTAGTTTTTGCAGGTGAAGCTTCATGGGTCGGTTTGCTGGGATCGTTGATTTGGCATTTCAATTCAAAGACGTTGACCTGCTGGCGGCTCCTGCCCCCTCGGGCCTCTTCCCGGATTGTACTCTCCTGTTTGACGTCGGAGAAGAGGGGACGACCGAGAGGGTCGGTGGTTTGGCGCAAGCGCTCCATATATTCGGTGATGGCGTTCCGTTCTGCAGCGATTCCCTTCAGGGTGACCTCGTTCGAGCGTTTGCTGAAGGTTGTCCTTTCCAGGCTCATCAGCGGGGGCATTTCCCGCACGAGGCTCAGCAGGATCTCGATCGGCGACTGGCTGAGATCGGCATAACGTTCGAAGCCTTCGACTTGTTGTTGTGTCGCGCGCAGTTGTTCGACCTGAGGGCGAAGTTCGGCGTATTGGCTGTTAAGTTTGGCGAGCTGATTGGTTCGGAGCTTGAGAATGCCTGCGAACACGAGAGTCCCAGCGAGATAGAAGGCGAGAAAGTAGAGAAGGCTCCTCCATGCGAGTTTTTTATTGACGTGTTTTCGGTAGCGCGCGTGCCAATCAGCGGGGAGGAGATCGAGGGCGGTCTCGGTCTGATGGCATGTTGCATCCGCGGAGCTTCGGGCGACATCGATGGTGAAGCGCGCGGCCCCGATCTGATCGACGGGGAGTCCGGTCCTTTCGGTCAGGCGTTTGATTTCCTCTTTAGAGACCCGATCTCCGGGATCGAGCAAGAGGATACGTTCGGCTGTAGGGATTCCGCGTTCTGCTTCGAGCGACGCCCCGGAAAACTCGATTTCGGCGGCGATAACCTCAACCGGATCGGTGAAGTACATCTCGATAGGGGCTTCTTCCTCGGCCTCCTTCGCGGCGCTTTCCTCGTGCAGCTTGAGAAAGGGGTCTTCCTCGTCCGCCTCGGCGCCGGTTTCCGTTTCGGCAGGCTTGCTTGGGAGCAGGCCGGATGGAATGGCGCCGTGACCGAGGGTGCTTCCGGCGCCAGGCAGGAGGATCGAGGCGTCAACGGGGATGCTGATGCGCAGCGAGAGCGCCCGGATCAAGATGGGATCGCCCTCGCAGATCATGAGAAAGCTCTGTGGGCCGTTGTACCAGACCACAGCGGTGACGCCCTCGGCCGGCACGACGTGTCCTCGATGGATTTGCCGCCAAACGGCGCAGACATCCAGATCGAGTCGTTCCACCCAAATCTTGTGATGGTTGAGGTGGTTGAGAAGGGGTTCGACCTGGTCGAGTGCGCCGACGCAGACCAGGACGGTGCTCTCGCTCTCGGTTCCTCGGAGCACTTCAAAGCCCCAGAGGGTATTATCGGGTGCGAAGGGAGAGATTTTCTCCAATTGCAGCTCGACCATTTGCGCGATTTCGTCGCGTTGGACAGAGGGCAGGGAAAGCACTTTGAACAGGAACCGCTCGGAGGTCATGCAGACGGCAAACCGGTGTTCGTCCTCGGCCAGCTGTGCAGTGAGCTGTTGCAGGGGTGGATCGATGGCGGCGATCCATGCGTCGAGTCCGTCCTCCTCCTGTGGGGCGGTCCAATCGACCCGGACACGCCGTTCTTCCTTGAGGCCGTCCTCGTGGAGATGCAGTTGGCAATAGTCGAGGCGATCCGCGTCTGTGAAGAGTGCCGCGAAGTCCTTTTTCCGCATGTAGCGTTGAATGATGCCTGGAAGTTCCATAGGCGTGTTCCGAGTCGGCAAGGGTGTTTCCGGTTTCGCTCTCGGGGGTTAGCTGGTTCGAGGTTCGACGAGTTCCGGCCTGGTCAATGGTTTGGTGCTGGGCTTTGGCGTTCGCCGTTTGCGGCATAGGCTGGGTTGGTCAGGATTGGCCCTCCCGCCATCGGATGATCCGAATGTTTTGCTGACTCCGCAGGACGAGCGCCTCGACGGTCTTCTTGACGTTTCCGGACTGACCGGTCGAGATGATGGTGAAATAGGAGGAGCGTGTGGTCAGGAAGCGGCCGACCTCTCGAGCTTCTCCGGCGTCGATTGTGAATTCGGCGAGGACCTCGTTGAGGGCTTGAAACGGCTCGTCGTCCTCGGTGCCTTCGATGCCGTCGGGCCCGTTTCTCCTCTCGACGATACGTGCTGCGACATCGCCGTCGGAACCGGGGAGGAGGGCAAGAATTTCGGGTGGTGCGGTATTGACGTTGAGTCGGCCGCGTCCGCTGGTGGCGGTCCAGTGTGCCATCATGCCCTGATCGGAGGTCATGGGGGCGAATTCCTCGCCCTGGACAGGGTCTCGTCCGAGGAAGGTCCTCATGGTGATGCCGTTGATCAGCAGCAATTCCTCGATGCTCTCGAGTGGGCCATCCTTAGCCCGGTAGGGAATGGGCAGGCTGAGGTAGTCTTCACTTTCCGCGCCGTTGAGTCGGCGCAGGTCGTTTTGATCGATCCAGTCGACGATGCTATCGATGAAGGCCTCGACATCGAGTTCTTCATCGATCGCCTCCTGCTTTTCGAGGTAGCTCTCGAGGATTTCCGGGCGTGGGGAGTTCCCCTGGACGTCGGAGATCAGGTTGATATTGAGCTTACGGTTTTCGTCGACGATGCGGACATCGACGATACCGGTCTGCAGGACGATATTGGTTCCGAGGGCCCAAGCCTCACCGAGGTGATCGATGGTGGCGTCCTGTTCCGGGTTGGCCGGGTTGTAGTCCCAGGCGAGCAGGAACTTGCCGAGCTCGACCCCGCCGAGGGCCAAGTGTTTAGCCTTGAACTGTTTTCGGTGAAAGGACGCGATGCGGGCTTCGACGTGCATGGTAAAAGCGAAGCCCATGACGGCGAGGGAGATAATGACGGTCAACCACATGGTGATGACCAGTGCGATCCCGCGTTCGCGGGTGTTGGGGCGACCGGTGCATGGGCTGACTGACTGGTCGAATCGTGGGGTAAGGCGGGTGGATCTCATCTGCGACCTCCTCCAGCGGCACCTGCGCCGCCGCCCTGACGGGTGGGTGGCGCCGGCGGACCGCTGCCGCCACCGGCCGGGAAGGAGGGGCCGCCGCGGTTGCCACCGGTGTTGAAATTACCGCCGCGGTTGCCGTCGAAGCCACCGCCGCCGCGTCTCCCGCCGCCCTGATTGAAGCCGGGGCGTCCGCCACCGCCCTGACCGCCGCGTCCGCCGCCGGGCGCGCCGCCGCCGCCCTGTGCCGGAGCACCACCGATTTCCTCATCGGCTTCGGGTTCCATAAGGATCTCGGATTCACCTTCACGGGTGGGCTGGTAGTACTCGGCGATCGGAAACCGGATGATGGAGGGAAAGACGATATCGGCTGCATCTGGTTCGATGTTGGCGATACTGAGTTCGATATCGATGGCGGAGGGGAAGATGGGTGGGCTCTCTTCACTGAGTTCTTCGGGCGGCCAGGATTCGAGCCATTCGCCGGTGGTGTTGTCGAAGAAGAGGAGGTTCATCCCGCGGACATACGGCGCGAGCTGAACGAACTCATAATTCTGCGGCTCGAAGACGAATTCGCCGTCGTCATTGATGTTTTCGAGGAAGCCGTGGATGGCGACGCCGAGGTACGGGTCGGATCGGCCGTCGTCGATAATGGCGAAGGTGAGTCGATGGGGGCCGGGAAGGGTCAGGCCGGAGGCCTTGAACCGGGATGAGACGGTGACGAAGGATAGGATGTCGCGTTCGTATCCGTCGGCCTGCGAATTGATGCCGTAGATCTCGTATAGTTCCGGGCGGTCGTTGCTGAACATGGTGGAGCGAAAGGTTTCCCGAAGACCGTCCATCACGATGCGAGCCCGTTGCATGTTATCGGCGACGCGTTTACCGGCTTCCCATCCGCTCATCGCGGATCGGAAGGTCGCGAACGTGGCCGAGAGCACCCCGGCCAGGATGGTCAGGGCGAGCAGGGTCTCGATCAGGGTGAAGCCTGAACCTGTGTTTGGGCGATCAGCGGGCAAAATCCATCTCCTCCAACTCTTCGGGCGATCGGTAGATGAAGGTTTCGACCTGTTCGGTCACCGATCCGCCGCGGTCCTGCCACTGGACCTGGATGATCCGGCGGAAGAGGCCTTCCTCTTCTTCATACTCGGACTCGACGATTTCCTGTGCCCAGGTGAAGCCCTCCATCCCTTCGAACTCGCCTTCGATGACACCGGGCAGCCATTCCTTTTGTTCGTCCAACTCCCAGATGATCTGATCGATGAGGACTTCAGAGAGGGTATAACCGTCGATGGCACGGGCGCTGCGGATGCACTGTCCGATGGCCGCATTGAGGGCGAGCAGGGAGGAGGCCAGGATCGCGACCCCGAGGAGGACCTCAAGAAGGATGAAGGCGTCTGTCGGCGGCAAGAATCTGGATGGTTGAGTCTTCACGTCAAGGTTGGACTTCGGAGAAGGCGCGACCGGTCATCGGGTCGAACTCCAGGTGTACGGAACCCCAGCCGGGATGTTCCAGGACGACAAGAAACGGGTCGAGTGTTCCATTGGGGTAGAACCGGACCCGCCCGCTATTCTCTTGCACGAGGCCATCCCGCGCGGTTTCGATTTCAAAGAATTGGACCGGCTCCGTGAGGGTGGTTTGGACCGACTCGAAGGCGGCCGAGTTGGGGATATTGAAGTCGGGGTCCGCGTTGCGGTCTGCCGGGTTATCGACGTAGCCGCCTTCGCGTTGGTATCGAATGTTTTCGAGGCCCAGGTCGGAACTGGGATCGACGGACTGGCTTCCGACCAGGACCAGGTGATAGCCGGGCGGATTCCATTCGAAGACGAGGTCGACTTCCTGTTGAAAGACAACGGACTGAGAGCGCGCGTATTGTACGGTTGTGATCAGGCGACGTGCGGTTTGGTCGAGGGTCATACGCCGGTGGGTCGCGCCGAATTTCGGGATAGACAGGGCGGACAGCAGGGCGAGGATGACGATCACCAGGGTGAGTTCGATCAGGGTGAAGGCCGCGGTCTCCGACCACCTGCCCTGGGGGCGGATTGTCGGGCTGGGGAGCGCGGCCGCCCTGATTACCCATCGGTTATTGACCGTTTGCGCCAAATCGGAACTCCTGAGGATCGAGGTTGGAATGGCTCTCCATCACCGGTTGCGGTGGGGAGGTCAATTCTCCCAACTGGTGATGTCGTCTGCGGTGCCGCTTTGGGCGTCCTTCCCGCTGGACCAGAGGTCGTAGCCGAACTGGTTATGGGTACCTGGCTGTTGGTAATTATAGTTGCTGCCCCAGGGATCGACGGGGAGTCGATCGAGGTAGGGTTGGCGCCAGTTCTGTGGGGTTGGTGCGCTGGCGGGTTTACTCATCAGCGCCTCGAGCCCCTGCTGGGTCGTGGGATAGAAACCGTTATCCATCTCGTAGAGGTCGAGTGCGTTACCGATGCTCTGGATATGGGCGGATGCTGCGACCTCGCGTGCCTGGTCGGTGCGACCGCGGAACTTGTTGATCATGACGCTCAGCAAGATCCCGATGATGACGACCACCATCATGATTTCGATGAGCGTGAAGCCTTGGTTGTTGCGTCGGCGTGGCGTTTGGATCTGGCGATCTTTCATGGTAGTCATTGCTCCTGTGTACAAGGCGGCCTGCCCGGGATGGAATCAGCTGGTCAACCCGCTGGTCATCTCGAAGACGGCCATGAGAATGCTGAAAATGATGAATCCGACAAACAGGGCCATCACGACGATCACGATCGGCTCCAGCATGCTGGTCATGATCTTGATGTCCCGGTCCATTTCCTGTTCATAGGTCTCGGCGATGTTATCCAGGGCCCCCGGCATATCGCCGGTTTGTTCCCCGATGGAAAGCATCTCCAGGAGGGTATTGGGAAAGACTCCGCTTCTGGCCAAGGGTTGGGATATGGTGGTCCCGTCGGTGACCTTCGCCTCGGCCTCTTCGATGGCCCCGGCGATGACCCTATTGGTAATGGTCCTGGAAAGGATGCGCAGCGCGGAGAGCACGGGAACGCCGTTCCCGAGGAGGGTTCCGAGGGTGCGTGAAAATTGGACGAACGCGTTCGCGCGGACCACTCGGCCGAAGACCGGCATGCGCAGTTTCCAGGAATCCAACCTGTGTCGTCCGTCGGGTGTGGATTTCCACCGCTTGAACAGCAACGACAGGCCGAAGACGATGAGGGCGATGAGCCACCATTTCTGGCGGCAGAACAGACCGATATCGACCATGATCTGGGTCGATGCGGGCAGGCCGCTGCCGAAGTCCTCGAACATCTTAGCGAACTTCGGGAGCATCACGGTCATAAAGAAGACCACGACACCGAATCCGACGAGCATAATGAAGCTCGGATAGACCATGGCGGTGGTCACTTTTTCGCGCAGCTCGAGGGTTTGCTCCTGGTACTCGTTGAGCTGACGCAGCACTTGGTGGAGCTGTCCGCTTGCCTCGCCGGCGCGCACCATATTGATAAAGAGGGCGTTGAAGGCATCGGGATGTTGGCTGAGTGCATCGGAGAGGCTGGAGCCTCGAACGATTTGCTCGTGCAGGTCGTGAACGATCGGCTGCATGAGGCCGAGATCGGTCTGGCGGCTGAGGCTGGCGAGGGCTTGCCGAAGGGCCATACCGGCCTTGATCAGGTTGGCCAGCTGGCGGGTGAAGCGTGCGATATCCCGGAGGCGCGGTTTGTGCTTGATGGTCAGCCGTCCGGGGGCGCCCCAACGACCGAGGAGGTTCGTGGCGGAGAACCCCTTCGTGGTCTTAGAAAAAGCGGATCGTGGCTTGGGGGCCGTGCTCGGCTTGAGCTTGGGTTGAAGGGCCGGCCGAGTGGAGGTTTTGCCATTGGCGGGTTGGGGTTTTGCAGTGCCCTTGCCGAAGAGTCCGAGGAGTCCGCTCCCCGGTTTACGAGCTGACTTTCCGTTGGTGCCGCCGGCGGAACTGGTGGAGGCGGGTTTTGCGGTTCCGCCCTCGACATGAAACGGCACGTACCCCTTTCGGCTGAGGATCCCGACGGCGGTTCGTCGATCTTGCGCCTCGATGCTGCCACTGACGAGCTCGCCCTGGCGGGTTCTGGCCTTGTATTGAAAGGTCGGCATGGTATGGGTCCGGTCTTCGTCGCGGGTAAGGTCCCCGGTGGGATTAGATCAACGTCAAGTCTTCGTCTTCCTGGGAAACTCTGAGGACTTCCTCCAGGGTGGTGATGCCCTCTTTCATCTTTCTCCACCCGTCGTCCCGGAGAGTGCGCATACCCTGGGTCAGGGCGAGGTTCTTGATTGAGGAGGCATCCTTTCGTTCGATGACCAGTTTTCGGACCTCGTCGGTCATCAGCAGGATCTCGAAGATCGCGGAGCGTCCTCGGAACCCCAGTTTTCTGCACTTCTCGCAACCGGTTCCGTGATAGAGGACGGCGTCGTCGATCTCATCTTCGGGAAAGCCGCTGCGTTTGAGGAGGTTCTTATCGAGTTCGATCGGTTCTCGGCAGGCGGGGCAGATACGGCGGACCAGGCGCTGGGCGATGATGCCTTCGATGGAGGATGCGACCAGGAACGGTTCGATGCCCATATCGAGCAGGCGTGTCATTGCACCGGCGGAGTCGTTGGTGTGGAGGGTGGAAAAGACGAGGTGTCCGGTCAATGCGGCACGGATGGCGATATCGGCGGTCTCGCCGTCACGGATTTCACCGATCATGATGACATCGGGATCCTGCCGCAGGATATGGCGCAGCCCGACGGCGAAGGTCAGGTCGATTTCCGGGCGCACCTGAATCTGATTGATTCCGGCGAGTTCATACTCGATCGGGTCTTCGACGGTGATGATTCGCTTATCGATCGAGTTGATAGTGGAGAGGTAGGCATAGAGGCTGGTGGACTTTCCGCTGCCGGTGGGACCGGTCACGAGCATGATGCCGTGGGGCAGGCGGATCAGGTGCTCGATCACGCGCCGATCCCTTGGGGCGAGCCCGAGCATATCGAGTCCCAACAGGACGCTGGAACGTGTGAGGAGACGCAGACTCACCGATTCGCCGTAGACGGTGGGGACGGTGGATACGCGGACGTCGATTTCTTCGCCTTTGATTCGGACATTGATACGTCCGTCCTGTGGGAGGCGTTTCTCGGCGATATCCATATTGGACATGACCTTGATACGGGCGATGATGGCCGGCTGGAATCGCTTGAGGTGGGGGGGGACCGGGGTCTGGTGGAGGACCCCGTCGACCCGGTACCGAATACGCAGGTCGTTTTCCATCGGCTCCAGGTGAATATCGGTGGCGCGATCCTGGTAGGCCTCCCAGATGATCTGGTTGACGAACTTCATGACGGAGGCCTCTTGATCGACCTCGTCGAGGTCTTTCTTATCGAGGTCCTCTTCGAGGGCATCGAGGTCGATCCTGTTCTCGGCCATCATCGCATCGAGGGTATCGGCACCGACGCCATAGTACTGACGCAGGCACTGCAGAATATCCTCTTGTTGGGCGAGACAGAGCTGGATGCGTTTCCGGCAGAGGAGCCGAACGGCATCGAGCATATCGATGTTGAACGGATCCTGTGTGGCGAGGACAAGCACGCCGTGATGATCGCGCAGGGGGATGATCTGGTGTTGGAACAGGATACGGGTGGGGAGTACGGTTCGCACCTCGACCGGGATTTCCTGGCCGGAGAGGTTGACGAACTCGAGTCCGAGGATCTCGGCGAGCTTTTGCAGGAAGGGCAGCGGTTCGACGAGGCTGGATTCGAGGATCACCTGGATGAGGGGCGCGCCGGTGCGGGTACGTTCCCGGAGGCAGTATTCGATCAGGCGCTCCTCGAGCATTCCGGTCTTGCGCAAATAGTTGCTGAGTCGACCGTTGAGATCCCGGGGCGGGCGTTCCTGATCCTTGATTGGCGGAGCGACCTGTTCCTTTGGATCCTCCCATTGCTCGATCTGGAGATCGGGGCTGTCTTCGTTGAGAGTCGGGCTGTCCTGGTGAGGTTGCATGTCGTTCCGTGGGTGGATTCTATTGAAGCGGCAGGTCGATCGGGTCGAATCGGTCTTGTGCCGCGCTGGCTTCGGTTGGTCTGGCGATCAGGGCGTGGGCGGATTTTGATTCTGACCGTTCTCCTCCTCCTCGTCGTCGTCGGGAACGGGGGTCGGTTCCAGGGCTTGGGACGAGGTGGAGAATGCGCGAATATCCGCCGATCGGCCTGTGTCCTCTTCGAGCCATGTGCCGTCCATGACGAGCTGGCTGGCGGAATTCCGAGTGAAGACACCGATCATGGTGATCTTATGGCCGGCGGCATCGGAGCCTGTGATATTGAAATTCCCGACGGGAGCGCTGTCTGTGCCGCTCGCGGTCAGGCTCACGGTGCCGTAGTATTTGGCGTTATTATTGTCCTGGAGCTGGACGCGATTGCCGTTCTGAATCACTCGAAACATGGTGATGGTCGGACCTGAATTGCCTGTCACGATCGGGTTTGCGACGCCTTGTCCTCCGGACGTATAGGTGCCCGTGAAGGTCGCTCCGACACTGGGTACGAGGTCTTCCGCGCTTCCGCTGCTTTGGCAGCCGGTCATGGTTCCTCCCAGGGCGAGAGCCAGGGAGGTGCACAGCATGAGACAAAAAAGGTTCCTGGTTGGGTTCTTCATATCGTTCCAATCTTTCAAACAATTCAGGGCTGTGTATGGGTGCTTAAACGGGCAAAATCACCGGCCACCGGGCGCGGGCGGTCCGCCACCGCCGAAGACCGGAGGTGCGGGTGGTGGCGGCGCGTTGGTATCGAGTTGTCCGGACTCACGCAGTTCACGCAGGCGCTGGAGGCGTTCGGCGCGCCGACGAGCCAGGTCGTTGGCCATCTCTGCATTATTGGCGGGTTGCGGCCCGGCGCGGCGCAGGTTGGGATTGTTCGGTCCCCTCGGCGCGGGCGCCTGCTGGCGTTGGGCTGCCTGTTGTGCGCGGGTGATCTGGGACTTGCTCAGGTCCGCCTTGTTGTTATCGGCGGTGAGCTCATAGGACTTCCCGGCAACGACGATAACCACCTGTTTCTGTTCCGGATCGATGGACTCGATCTTAATGGCGTCGGGAATTCCTGCTTCCGCGTTGGCGTTTTGGGTCTCGCCCTCCTTCAGGAGTCGGGTGGGTGGGGCGTCCTTTTCGCTGACCGCGGCGCGAAGGGTACCATCCCGGAAGCGCACGATCCCCTGCAGGAAAAACTCCCGATCATTGGCCGGCGGTTCGGGCTGGGGTGGTGCCACGGGTTCAGTGGGTCCCGTATTTTCTTGGTAATAAGGCAGAAACGGATTCCGCTCGACGATCGGTTCGTAGTGGTCTCTGGAGGAGAGCCTCTTGACAAGACTTCCCTGGGCCAGTGACGAGGGGACGAGCCCGGCCAGCAAGAGGAATGCGGCCCCGATTGCGAGGGGCGCTCGGACTCTGGAGTCCTCAAAAAAATGGATCTTGGAGTATTCCATAACAACCCCCCTAACGATACAGACGTCTGTTTGTTGTCTCCTGGGTGCCTTGAAATCGCAAATAGATCAACGCGCCGTTCGCTGGAGCTCTCTGAACGGCTGCGCGAGTCGCCGGGTAGGCAGGACTGGGCGAAGGGATCGGTGGACCTTTGCTCTGCGTTCGGCCGGCCCGGCGGGTACCGGCGGCAACGCCGGCTGGAATGGATGGTCCGGTAATTTAACAATGGGCGGCCATGAATGCGAGTGTGGATTCCACGGCAGGTCCAGGCGGGGGCCGTCCGAAGCCCCGATTGGGCCACAGCGGAGGGTTTCCCGGATCCGGATGGGGAGGACTCGCGCAGAGGCGCAGAGGCGCAGAGGAGGAGAGGTCCGAGAGGGGGGAATAGGGTGGAAACCTCGGAGCTGTTTTCTGCAACGGCCTTGGTCAGCGGGAAGCGGTATATCTGAAAAATTTCCCAACAACAATGGTCGGGGAAAAGATCCACCGCCAAGACGCCAAGTACGCCAAGGAGATAGATGGTTTGGTTAGGCGTGGCCGGTTGGGCTCAACAAAAAAGCTTCGCGGCCAAGACCGCGAAGCTTGATGGGTCGGCAAAGATCCTACCAATAGGCGCGAATGCCCCAATTGAGCAGGATCTGGGTGTCGTTGATTTCGTCGACTTCGTCGAAGATCTCCTCGGATGCGTACTGCAGGTCGGCATTGAGGTCGAGGGCGACAAAATCGTTGAGATGGTAACGGATACCGGGACGCAGGGTTCCGATGATCGCGTCTTCGTCCTCATCGTTGAGGATGCCCATGTCGTCGATGTAATTGACTTCGCCTCGAGCCCACCCAAGCCGCGCCTGGACGTAGGGGACCCATTGGTTTTTCAGATCGAAATCGTACTGACCGAACACGCTTGTTTCGAGCTGTTGGGAGTCATCGTTGTCGCGGATGCTGATGAAACCGCCGACTTCCACCTGATCCAGGATGTAGTAGCCGTAGGTCATGCCGAAGTTGAATTCGGTATCGGCGGAGGTATCGAAGTCGATACCGCCGGAGAGCCCGATTTCCTTGGTCCCGTGCAACAGGTTCTGAGACCAGGCGGGCGCGGCGATAAGCAGTGCGAAGATGCCTGTGGCCAAGCCCTTTTGCCAGTTCCTTGGTAACATTTGTGTACCCTCCTTCTGTGATCTATCGAGTTTGGGGATCGACCGGATATCGCCCGAATAAATGCATCTCATCGAATTTCGGGGCGGTTCCCCCCGCGGTGAGGCCCCGCACTTTATGGAGGCCGGGCCCGGCTTCCTTCTTTTTTTATGGATTCCCCGGTGAATTGCAATCCACTTCGAAGAAGAAAGCGTGGAGAAATGGGATGAATGGGGATCCTATCGAGCAAACGTGAGGAAATCAACAGGCATTGTTGGGGGTTCCGGCCCGGGGGGGCGGAAGCCTGATGCCCCTGGAGGGCATCAGGCGAGGTCAGAGGTCCGCAGCACGGCTTCGCGTGCTGCTGTCCGTGGCCTGGGACCCCGGACGAGGTCAGAGGTCCGCTGTGGGTGGGGTTTGGCGGTGGACTAGTGGACGTTTAGCCTGCTGATGGGGGGAGAAAGGTTCGAGCCATGATTGATCGGTCATGGCCCCCTGGGAGCGCCGACGTCCCCGTCGGCTCACA